>JABDQS010000122.1 GCA_013042125.1 Eudoraea sp. | reverse complement strand
GCACCGGACATTGTACATATTTCATTACATTGAGCGTATTACTGCCAAAAGTATTGCTCCTGTCATTAGCTGCGCCACGTGTTCCCATGACAACAATGTCTGTATTCTCCCGCTCAATAAGATCGTTAACCTCATCTATCAGAGATCCAAAGGCCGATATGGAAGTGTAATTATGCTTTGGGTTTGGAGCATATTCCTTGATCCTTCCCATTAATTTTTTCAGTGAATCAGAGGTTTTTTGCTCTACCTCATCTTTTCTTTTGTCGAGAACACTGCGTTCCTTTATGTTCCCCAAATGATATACTTCATCTGCAAACGCATGCATAATATAGATCTCACTTCGTTCATATTTGAAGATCTCACAGGCATATTTTAATGCATTGAACGCATTTTCTGAAAAATCTGTTGGCACAACAATTTTTCTCATGATATTGAATTTTGACTTACTTCATTAAAGGTAACTTAATACACGACACAGAATTATGATATTCGTCAGGTTAATCGATTAATTTATTTTATAATTTCAACCAATAAATTTGGATCTATGAAGCGTAGTTTTAAAGATATCATTTCATCCGAAATCCCTGTACTCGTTGATTTTCATGCTGACTGGTGCGGCCCGTGTAAAATGTTGGCACCAATCCTCAAAGAAGTTAAAGATGAGTTAGGGGATAGTATACGGGTTATAAAAATAGATGTAGATAAAAATCAATCCTTAGCCGCCAAATATCAGGTACGAGGTGTCCCTACCATGTTGCTTTTTAAGAAAGGGCAGCAGTTATGGCGCCAATCTGGCCTTGTTCAAAAAAATGAACTGGTCCGGATACTTCAATCGCACCAATAAAGGTGTGTAAATCAATGTTTGGAATGAATTGCCTTTCTTTTTTTTAGCTGTCTCTCAAGGTCCTTTAAAGTTTCCGCAGCAGCTTTTTCAAAATTATCTTCTTTAGATTTAGCAAAGATACGAGGACCAGGAGCTTCTATTTTCATCTCACACACTTTGTTCTTTCCAGTGGGATCATTCTCCAATTTAAAATAGACATCTGTGCTAACGATCCAATCATATTTAGCTCCAAGTTTTTCTATTTTTTGAGTAAGAAGTTCGTTCATTGCCTCACTGGTTGGCATGTGCAGATATTGAATATTTATGGTCATAGTAAATAGATTTATGTTAGATAAAAATAGAATTTTTTAAAAAGAAATTCCATGATATTTGTCAGTCTCTTTAATCAAAATTCATAAAACAGTTATTGAATTAGTGTTTAACAACAGCCCAAATCCTTCAAGTAAGCATCATTGATGTAAATCTTAAATTTGACTAGATGTTGCAACACGAATAACATGTGATCTTAGCTTATGACAATTGTCATTGTTCCACTTCCCTTATTTACCTAATTTAGGTAAAATTAATTTGTTGAATGCAACTACTACGTGCTTATTTGTCTTATATCCTTCTCTTGGGAATCAATATATTAGTATTGGTTGGTTGTGGCTCCAAGAGGGAAAGAATTCAACCCATGGTAAAGGCCATAACAGAATCTGTATATACCTCCGTAACCATTCAGCCAGATAGTCTTTATGAAGCATACGCCTCTGTAAATGGTATTCTTGACAAAAATCTTTTAGATGAAGGAGATACCGTCCAAAAGGGTATGGCCCTTGCACAGATCATCAACACCGTTCCAAAATTAAACACAGAAAATGCACGACTGAATCTGGAATTGGCTAAAAAGAACTACCTGGGAAATGATGCTGTATTAAAAGGCATCCGCGAAAGGATCGAGGCCGCCGAGCTGCAACTATATAATGACTCATTAAATTATAACAGACAGCGTAACCTATGGGAACAAAATATTGGATCCCAAACCCAATACGACAATAAAAAACTGGCCTATGAACTTTCCAGCAACAATGTAACAGCACTCCGCACATCCTATGATCAAACGAGGAATGACCTAGAAACAAAATACAAGCAGGCTGTGAATTCGTATAAAAACTCCGCAAACACTACTCGCGATTTTGCAATAGAGAGCAAGATCAACGGCACAGTTTACGCCTTGTACAAGAATCCGGGGGAGATAATAAATACAATGGAACCAGTAGCCTCTGTGGGAAGTTCTGATGTATTTATTGTGGAAATGCTCGTAGATGAAGTAGATATTGTTAAGATTCAACTTGGGCAAAAAGCACTTATTACACTAGATGCATATCCGGCAGAAGTATTCGAAACCCGGATCAACAAAATATATCCGAAAAAAGATGATCGTTCTCAAACTTTTAAAATTGAGGCCATATTCGTTACTCCTCCGGATAAATTATATCCCGGTTTATCTGGTGAAGGCAATATCATTATTCAACAAAAAGAAGATGCCCTGGTCATCCCAAAAGAATATCTGACTGGAGGGAATATGGTGGAGACAGAAGATGGGGAGGTAGAAATCACTATTGGTTTACAAAATCTGCAATTTGCAGAAGTGCTATCTGGGATCAATAGCTCAACCTATCTTTTAAAACCCGAGGAATGACGCAGTGGAAAGTAATATTAAATATAGCTAAGACCCATCTCCTTACCAAGATGAAGTCTACGGTCACTGCATCTCTGGGCGTTACCTTTGGAATTGGGGCCTATATAACACTTGTAAGTTTTATGACAGGTTTAAATGCAATGCTAGACGACCTTATATTAAACCAAACTCCACATATTCATCTTTACAACGAGATAGAACCCACGGAAAAGCAACCTGTTACCCTGTATGAGCCTTTTGAGGAGACTTTTAATGTGGTTCATTCGGTGAAACCCAAACTGAGTCAGCAGAAGATTCACAATGCTCTACCCATTCTAAATTACCTAAAAAAAGATCCGGAAGTTAAAGGGGCAACACCTCAGGTCAGAGCTCAAATATTCTATCTGTCCGGGTCAATTGAATTAGGTGGGAATTTAGTAGGAATAGACATTATGGAAGAGGTTCGCTTGTCTAATTTTAGAGATTATATTGTTGAAGGAAGTCCGGAGGATCTGCAAAATTTGGATAACGGGATCCTGCTGGGAGCCGGTCTTGCCAAAACAATGTCTTTGTCTATTGGAGACAGAGTACAGATCAGTACCGTCAGAGGAGATATCTTTCCCCTGAAGATCGTAGGGATCTATCAAAGTGGAATTGCTGAAATAGACAACATTCAGAGCTACGCTAATTTGGCCACCGTGCAAAGAATTTTGGGAGAAGCCACGAATTACATCACGGATATCAACATCAAATTAAACAATATAAATGAGGCCCTTCCCATGTCTCAAATACTGGAAAAACAGTTTAATATTAAGGCTACTGATATCAATACGGCCAATGCACAATTCGAAACAGGAACCGATATCCGAAACCTTATTACGTATGCGGTATCCATTACCCTTCTCATTGTTGCAGGATTTGGTATTTACAATATCCTGAATATGCTGATCTATGAAAAAATGAACGACATTGCTATTC
>JABDQS010000119.1 GCA_013042125.1 Eudoraea sp. | reverse complement strand
AAATAGGCCCCTTTCTCTGCTCTGATATCAGTTTCCTGTGTAAGGGATCTACCCTCTTTAAAATTCTGTAATTGAAGAGAAGACACAAGATAGGTTGGCTTTTTAAATCCGATAGACCAGGCAACATTGGCCTTTAATGCCTCACTCGGCTCTGCTCTATCAACGATTATGGCACTAAGTGCATAAATGCCCAAACCACAGGATGGTAATAATTCATTTTTCTTATAGGCATCAACCAGATTACTTCGGGTATTTTGAAGCTCCGTGGTGACGCCATAGGGAAGAATGTTCTGGATTCCATCGAGTATCTCTACTTTGATATCTTCCTCAGACTGACTTGAAAGTTTTGTTCGCTTTACAAAACCAAATTGATTGCTGGAGTTCCATTGATACGAGAAGGTAAGTTGAAGGTCCTCATTGATCTCCTCAAAAATGACCTTATTCCCATACATGTTTTTATACAGGTTTCTGCTGATAGTATACAGACCCTTGTATTTATCAGAAAATGGTTCCCAAAGAAAGGTATCTTTATTTCTCTTTACGCGTACGATGGTTTTACTCCCCGTGATCTCTGCAGACTCCGTGATCTTGTCATCGGTGTAGTAAGGGAACAAGGCGTATTCACTGTTCTTCCTACCGGCACTTAAACCCCCGTTACTGGAAATAAACATCCAGTGATTAGACTCACTGACTATACTCATAAAGAAAGGTCGCATTGTATCGCTATTCCCAATCTTGTAAAAAGGTTCATTATCTATGAGCACCTGGCTACCTGTAACTTTTGCCCGCTCCGTATGGATTATACTTTTTCCTATTTTAATTTCTTTGCCCATGCTACATGCATTAAAATTTTCTAATTATTTACTCTTTATATTATTCAAGATGCTATTTATTGTACCATTAGCATACTTACTGCTACTCTCCCTTATTTTCTTATCAATAGTTCCTCCACTTCTTCTAAGGTTCTGCCTTTAGTTTCGATCACGAACTTGTACACAAAGAGGACGGCAAATAGTGACAACAAAGCGTAGAGGGCAAATGTCACTGTGGGTCCCAGATTAGAAAGCTCCCATGGAAATACCTGGGTTACAGAAAAACTTACCAAGGAGTTGAAGAATCCTACTACCGAGACCGCAATACCCTTTATTTTACTAGGGAAAATCTCTGAGATAAGTGTCCACATCACCGGTCCCAGTGAAATAGCAAAAGAAGCCACGTACAACAAAATCGCTATTAATACCAATGAGGCATTGATCTGTATGAAATTTGTGATCTCATTTCGTTTAAAGACAAGGAACTGTGATTCGCTTAGTTGTTCTTGAACTGCCGTAAAAAGCACGGCCTGGCCATCATAAGAATTACCGTTCAATTTGGCAAGGGCCATTTTCACTTCCTGATCTGCCACTTTTTCCAAGCTTGCGTCATTAAAATCATAGGTGGCATTATTAAAAGCATAGGTAGCCATAAGCAAGGCTATGGTCATACAGCTGGTACCAATTAGTAATAATGGCTTCCTTCCCAGCTTATCTATCAGCCAAATAGCAACAAGCGTGAACACTAAATTGGTAAGCCCTACCACAATTGCCTGGAGAAAAGAAGAATCTGTACTACCCCCTGCCTGTTCAAATATGGTGGGTGCATAATAGAATACAGCGTTGATCCCGGTAATTTGCTGAAAGAATGCTATACCCAATGCAATTACCATGATGGTGGCATATTTACTCTTGAATATATCCGATAATTTCCCTTTTTCTTCCTTCTTGTCAACGCCTCGCTGAATTTCCTGTATAGTGAGTTCTGCGTATTCCTCTCCCCCGATCTTCATTAATGTTTTACGGGCTAATTCTACATTATTCAGTTTCTGAATTAGCCAACGAGGACTCTTGGGCACCGTCCACAACGATAAAAAATAGATAGCAGCCGGAATGGCTTCTACTCCGAGCATCCACCTCCAACTTTCATCCCCAAGATCGATCAGAAAATAATTTGAAAAATAGGCTACTGAAATACCTATTACAATATTCAGCTGGTTAAAAGACACAAGGCTCCCTCTTAATTTGGGAGGTGCTATTTCGGCAATGTAGATTGGTGCAATCAGGATGGCTCCCCCAATTCCTACCCCACCAATTATCCTGGCTATGATAAACTCAGTATATCCGGTTGCCAATGCAGACCAGCTTGCAGATATGGTAAAAAGAGCCGCCACCACAATTAGCGTGTTCTTCCGACCAAAACGATCTGCTACAGGACCTGCCATAAGATTACCGGCCATCGCCCCGAAGACCACACATCCAACAGAAAAGCCCAACATCCATTCGGTCATTTCAAAATAAATGGTGATCCCCTTTACAGCACCAGAGATTACGGCACTATCGAACCCTAATAAAAAACCTCCGAGTGCAACGATAAGGCTGATTAAAATGGTGTACGATTTATTCATTTTTACTTGTGCTGCCGATGATTCCATACTCTTGTTCTTTCCTTGGTTGGTCTTTTAAAAATGTAAGCGGACAAATCAATTAGATGATCCATTAAATGTAAGTAAAAAAAAAGGCCAGCCGGAAGTAACTAACCCTCTTCTTCGCTAAAACGAATTCCTATTTTTAAAATTTTAATTTTTCATCTTTATCCCAAAGCCCCCAATAGGCTCCTACATCACCTTCGGCGCCTACCTTCCACGATTCATCGAATGATGAGAAGTAAAACACTTCTATATCATCTTCTAATGCCCATTTTTGGGTATTCATAAAGTATTTTAAGGCATTTTCGTATGATGGAGATGCCCCTTCCAGGCTCGTCCCTTTTTCGGGCCAGCCGGTTTCAGAGATAATTACTTTTTTACCATTTGCTGCTTTTATTGCTCGTTGATACATGTCCTTCATATAGAGCAATGAATAATCCATATCACAGCCTTCCCAAAAAGGGTAACAATTGGCCAAAATAACATCGCAGGCTTCTGTTATCCTGGGTCGCTCTGCGAATTCGTAATACGCATCCACGTATGCCACGGGAATATCGGGTATTGATTCCTTAACATTATGAATAGTACTCAATAGTTCATCCTCTGTTAGATCACCTCGTAACATAACCTCATTGCCCACTGCAGCAATATCTACAAATCCTTCGTTAGCTAAAGCAATAAGGTTTTCCACTTCTTGTTTATTGATCTCCGGATCGTCCCCCAACCAGGCGCCTACCATGGTTTTAATACCCATTTCTTTTGCAATACGCGGAATGGCTTCATTACCCTCAGTACATGAAAAAGATCGTATCCACTGAGTATAGGGCTGAATGATCTCCATTCTTCTTCGGATCTGATCTTCAGAGATCTGATCTCCGGGATTCTGACCTTCCATATAAGGGCTAAAACACAATCCATGCATACCACCTTCCAAAACTTTCTTACAAAGCTTTTTAAGCTCTTTGGTTGACTTGCCAGCGTAATCGAGCGACGCTAACGCTAAATATTTTTCTTTTCTACTCGATGACATATTGATAAAATCTGATTGTTCTAATTAATTTTTGTTAGAAAGGGGTTTAGATCTCTCCTCTGCGTTCCACTAATTTTGCTTTGATCTCTCTGGCTTTCTTTTCAGAAAGATCGTATTTCCACATCACCCATATAGCCAGTGAAGCGGTTAATGATGGAATTATTATATCTGCTATTCTAAGTCTGTTCATGGTCTCCAGGCTTTGTTCAGTAATATTAGGATCAAAACCTACGATCTTTAATATCAATCCGCCTAAAACAAGAGCGATAGCTTGTCCTAATTTTACCATCCACCAGTAAATGGCACCAAAAGTTCCCTCTTTACGAGGCATCCCGTTTTCCAATTCATCCAGATCACACACATCTGCCGTCATTGACATCATCAGGGTAAATAATCCGCCCATACCAAAAGCAAACAGAGGAATTGGTACAAATATTAGCCAAGGAATCTCATTACCCGGATCTATAGAGAACCAGGACATTCCTATATTCTCCAGTATTGGATTTAACCATTCGAAAATTCCGCCTACAGCTGAAGTTAGTCCTTTCCCCAAGCCGGTTTGATTGAATTCACTATTCAGTTCTTTATCGAATCCCCACCATTTTAGGAGATAGCCAACAACCGATAAGGCCGTAGAAATTATAAAGGCATTTTTCTTTCCCCATCTATCAGACATTTTTGAAATAATGGGAATTACCAAAAAAGCAGTGATCATTGCATTAATTGTGTTAAACCAGGCCGGCCAGGTCCCCGCCAGTTCGTAACTGCCACTATAGATGTAAAATACAATTATGAAAACACCAAATGCTGCAACCAGTTGAAACCCATTAAAAACAAGAAATGTGGCTCCACATAACTTCATAAAAGGTTTGTTCTTTGAAACCTGCACGATCCCAACAAACAATTCCTTCATATTGGAAGAGAGTG
Source organism: Eudoraea sp. (assembly GCA_013042125.1). Classification (GTDB taxonomy): domain Bacteria; phylum Bacteroidota; class Bacteroidia; order Flavobacteriales; family Flavobacteriaceae; genus Muriicola. The sequence continues at coordinate 152 of JABDQS010000119.1, read as the reverse complement.
TTTTTATATTAATTTTTTTACGGTTCTCCATATGTGAAGAATCAATACCCTTACAAAACAATGCCGGAAGAATTCCAAAGACAATAGTCATTACTCCCACAATAAGGGCCATTGTCCGGACCCCTTCTGTTTGGGTATTGAAGGTATCAGAA
>JABDQS010000116.1 GCA_013042125.1 Eudoraea sp. | reverse complement strand
ACAGTTAGTGGCAGATGCGAAAAAAGCGAAATGTAAACTTAAATTTGTAGCATCTCTCGATAAGGGAAAAGCCAGTGTTGGTTTGGAACAGGTCCCGGAGGGCCACGACTTTTATTCCCTTGCAGGAAGTGATAATATAGTGCTCTTTTATACGAAGAGGTATCCCAGGCAACCATTGATCATCAAGGGTGCCGGTGCAGGAGCAGATGTCACCGCCTCGGGTATTTTTGCGGATATCATCAGAATTGGAACGTATTAAAACTTAGTAACACCATCATCATAAAATTTCACTTAGCTTTAAATATGAAACCTGTCCCTTATGAAACAAGACAGTATTAGAATATTTTGTCCGGCCACCATAGCCAACATTTCATGTGGTTTTGATGTCCTTGGTCTTGCCCTTTCAACCATAGGAGATGAAATGGTTATCAGAAAAGTGCCAGGTCCGGGACTTACCATAACAAAAATTAGCGGCCTTGATCTGCCTAAAGAGATCCAAAAAAATGTTGCGGGAGTGGCGGCTCTTGCGTTTATGGGAGCCTCAGATTACAAGGGTGGCTTTGAGATTGAGATCCATAAAAAGATCAAAGCAGGAAGTGGAATAGGCAGTAGTGCTGCCAGCGCCGCCGGTGCAGTTTGGGGAATGAATTATTTATTGGACTCGCCTTTTACACAGCACCAATTAGTGCAATTTGCCATGGCCGGTGAAAAACTGGCCAGCGGAGTTGCCCATGCAGACAATGTGGCCCCTGCCATTTATGGAGGATTTACTCTTGTAAGAAGTACGGAACCACTCGATGTTATTCCCATAAACGCGCCAAAAGAACTGTACGCTTCCATCATTCATCCCCATATAGAAATAAAGACCTCTGATTCCAGGAAGATCCTTAAAACCAATATTTCACTTGCGGACGGGATAAAACAATGGGGAAATGTTGGTGCATTAGTTGCCGGTCTATTCCGAGAAGACTATGACCTTATAAGCCGGTCTTTGGAAGATCATATTGTAGAACCGATCAGATCTATTCTTATCCCCGGTTTTGACCAAGTAAAACAAGAGGCTCTAATTGCAGGTGCGCTGGGTTGTGGCATATCCGGATCCGGGCCTTCTATTTTTGCACTGAGCAAGGGCCTGAAAACCGCCCAAAACGTAACCCATGCTATGAGCAAGGTATTTGAGAATCTGGATCTTTCATATGATCCGTACGTCTCTGAGATCAATACGAAAGGAATACAAATCATGACCTGAGAGTGGTCTTTTGATGTTAGATGTAACATGAATTTCTATAGCCTTAATAAAAATGCACCTAAAGCCTCATTCAAAGAGGCTGTTATCAATGGAATAGCTCCAGACGGCGGACTCTATTTCCCCGAGCGAATTCCACAATTCCCTGCCTCATTTTTTGATGACATCCAAAACCTTTCTGATCATGAGATCGCATACAGGGCATTAATGCCCTTCGTTAAGGAGGATATACCTGATGCAGTCCTGAGAGATATATTAGAAAAAGTACTCGATTTTGACTTTCCCATAGTACCCATAAGTGAACATGTCTCAACCCTGGAACTTTTTCATGGACCTACCATGGCCTTTAAAGATGTTGGTGCCCGGTTTATGGCCCGGAGTCTGGGATACTTTTTTAAGAATTCTGAAGAACACCTTACCGTCCTTGTGGCAACCTCCGGTGACACCGGGGGCGCGGTTGCCAATGGATTTCTGGGGGTTGATGGAGTTGAAGTAGTAATTCTGTATCCCAGTGGCAAAGTAAGTGATATTCAGGAACGTCAATTAACAACATTAGGACAGAATATAACTGCTCTGGAGGTAGATGGTACTTTTGATGATTGCCAACGTATGGTCAAAAAGGCTTTCGTAGACCCCAATCTCAAAGGACGTGTGAAACTTACCTCGGCCAACTCAATAAACGTAGCTCGTTGGCTGCCACAGATGTTATATTTTCTTTTTACCTACAAACATCTTAAAGCAAAGGGTAAAGAACTGGTGTTTTCGGTGCCCAGTGGAAATTTCGGTAACATTTGTGCCGGTATGATAGCACAACGCATGGGGATGCCGGTTAGGCATTTTATTGCCGCCACCAATGTAAATGATACGGTTCCTAAATATATGCAAACTGCCCTCTATGATCCTAAGCCATCCACTGCTACAATTTCGAATGCAATGGATGTCGGCGACCCGAGTAACTTTGTGAGAATTAAACAGCTGTATAATGACGATTTCGATCAATTAAAAGAACATCTTAGCTCGTATTCCTTCTCTGATAAAGAAACAAAAGAAGCCATAAAAAGCATCTATGCTAAGACAGGTTATATTGCCGATCCCCATGGTGCAGTTGGCTATTTAGGCCTCAAAAAATATCAGGAAACACATCCGGACACCTATGGTATTTTCCTGGAAACTGCCCATCCCGTGAAATTTATGGATGTTGTTAGCTCTACCTTGAACACTACCCTTTCATTACCTCCTCAGATAGAAAAGATCATGCATAAGAAGAAGGTCTCAATGGCCATATCCCAATATGAGGACCTTAGAAAATTCCTATTGAATTAGGACTATTCTTCGCTTTCAATTTAGTAAGCAAAACACCAGCTTTCTGAAAAGCCAACCAACTATTTTCAATATCTTTGCGCTGGAAAAAGTTACGCGAGAAATGAAGAATACAGCCCTATCCCAGACCCATGAGAAATTAGGAGCAAAAATGGTACCCTTTGCAGGGTATAACATGCCAGTTTCGTATGAAGGTGTTAATGCAGAACACGAAACTGTGCGAAACGGAGTGGGCGTTTTTGATGTATCCCATATGGGTGAATTTTTAATTGAGGGTCCAAATGCATTAGACCTGATTCAGAAAGTAACCTCTAATGACGCTTCAAAATTAACAGTTGGGAAAGCTCAATACAGTTGTTTACCTAATGAGACCGGAGGTATTGTAGATGATCTGATAGTGTATAGAGTTAAAGAAGATACATATCTCTTAGTAGTAAACGCCTCCAATATTGAAAAGGATTGGGATCATATTTCCAAATACAATAAGGAATACAATGCTAAAATGAAGGATCTGTCTGAAGACTATTCCCTTCTTGCCATACAAGGACCTAAAGCTGTTGAGGCAATGCAGAGTATCACCTCGGTAGATCTGCAACAAATAAAATTCTACAATTTTGTGGTAGCTGATTTTGCCGGTATCGACTATGTGATCATATCTGCAACAGGATATACAGGATCGGGAGGCTTTGAAATTTATTGTAAGAACAGTGAGGTAAAACAAGTTTGGGATGCCGTTTTCGAGGCAGGCGCCAAGTATGGAATAAAGCCAATAGGCTTAGCAGCAAGAGATACCTTACGATTAGAGATGGGATATTGTTTGTACGGCAACGACATTACGGATGAGACCTCCCCATTTGAAGCGGGTCTGGGATGGATCACTAAATTCACCAAAGATTTTGTCAATAGTGAAGTGCTGGCCAAAGAAAAAGAAAGTGGCCCAAAACGAAAATTAGTTGCTTTTGAATTAGATGACCGTGGCATACCACGTCAGGGGTATGACATTGTTGATGAAAAAGGAAAAACTATCGGAAAAGTTACTTCGGGTACTATGTCCCCTTCTCTCAGTAAAGGAATAGGTCTGGGATACGTTCCTCTGGCACATTCAACAGTAGGGAATAAGATAAAGATCAAGATCCGAAAAAATACGATTGAAGCTTCTATTGTTAAACTGCCATTTTACAAGTCTAAATGATAGATTTTCAAGCAATTATTGAG
>JABDQS010000113.1 GCA_013042125.1 Eudoraea sp. | reverse complement strand
GCAGTTTTCCGTAGCCTTACCGTCCAGAGTGGGAGGAGTGGTTGCTTTTTTTACCATCAGAAGTTGATGGTCCTCTTTTTCTTTCCTGCCGCCACAGGCAACAAGACATACAAAAGTGCAGAGTAGGATAGCATATTTCATAAGGTCCATTTTAAAGTGCTCTATGGTCAAAAGGAATGCATAGTCTAATGGGGATAGGAAGCCCATTGGCATTTCGTTCGTCATAGATCTGGGGTTACTATGGTAATTGAAAGATACAAATTCCTCAGTATTTGTATTCTTTTTAGTACAATTTTCGATAGAAGGTCAAAAATTACCTAATCTCTAAAATAAATGATATTGTATCTATGTTGTCCGTTAAAAAAACCGATTCGCGAGAATCGGTTTAGATTTAGTTTTTTCGACCTAATGTCCGTCTTTCTTTAAATAGGAAGCAAAATTTTGTTTAAATCGGTTTAACCGTGGAACAGATACGTTGGTGATATAAGAATTATTTGGGTGTTTCCTTTCGTAGTCCTGGTGGTATTCCTCGGCCTTCCAAAAGATTGTGAAAGGCTCAATTTCTGTAACTATAGGCTGTCCATATACCTCACTTTCATCTAAGGCCTTCATATATTCTTCAATGATCTGTTTTTGTTCATCATTCTTATAAAAGGCTATGGATCGGTATTGTGGACCTCTGTCTGGCCCCTGCCTGTTGAGGGTAGTAGGATCGTGCGATCCGAAGAAAACCTGTACAAGTTCAAAAAATGAGATCTCGTTAGGATCGTAATACACTTCCACGGCCTCTGCATGGGTTGTTTTACCATAGCTTACCTGTTCATAGGTAGGGTTCTCTTCTGTTCCACCTGCATAGCCCGAAACAGCTTCTTTTACTCCTTTAACACTCTCATAAATGGCCTCAACACACCAGAAACATCCACTGGCAAAATAGGCAGTTTCGTATTGCTGCAGCTCGGTATCGCTCAACTTTTCGGCCTGAGCCATAGGTTTGTTAACTTTTTCCGGAGTTTTAGCTTTCGTCTGGCAACCTACGGTTACCAAGGTAATTAGAGCAAATAGGGTAGTCTTTAGTAGTTTCATAATAATTTTACCGGTTTTGTCTGCAAAAGGTATAAAACCTTACGAAAAGAGGGGTTAAATCCGTGTTAATTCCGCCTTTTGTCTTCCTCAATGCGAACAACTATCTTTCAGGAAGAAAGTATAATCAACCTTGAAAGCCTTTTTAGAATCCCTTATTAATGTCAAAACCACGCAGCTACTAGATCCTGGTATTCCATTGGGACTTTATACGCCGGTAGATCTTTCGGTCTCTAATAAAGCATTAAATGGAATCCATATTGCATCTCCTGACACTTGCCAGAGATATATAGACCAAGTATTGATCAGGAATGGAGCTATGGTAGCCTATGGCGGGTATTTGGAACAGCGCAACCTATACAGCGGCAATGCAGATTTTGAATCTCACGAAGAACGCAGAGATATTCATCTTGGGGTCGATTTCTGGTCGGAGGCCGGCACTGAGGTGGTAGCTCCTTTAAAAGGGGAGGTGCATAGTTATCAAAACAATGCTACTAAGGGGGATTATGGCCCAACTATTATTTTAAAGCACAGATTGCGGGGTACAATCTTTTATACTCTTTATGGTCATTTATCACCTGAATCGATTAGCGAACTCTTTGTGGGAAAGGTATTTGAGCAAGGGGAGACCCTTGCTACGCTGGGAACTACCGATGTAAATGTCAACTACGCCCCACACCTGCATTTTCAGTTAATTGTTGATCTGCAGGGCCAGCAGGGCGACTATCCGGGTGTATGTAGAGCGTCAGAAGTTGATTTTTATCAAAAAAACTGCCCGGATCCTAATATACTACTTAAGATGTAAGTTGTTTGTGCCGATTAACGGCCCCTTTTTTCGGTAAGCGGTTTTAGGGGTTGTGTACGTTCACCGATGTTTTTTTGCACTTAATCCAAGTTCTTGTCAGATACCGAAAAATAAGGGTTTTTC
>JABDQS010000112.1 GCA_013042125.1 Eudoraea sp. | reverse complement strand
GTGCCACTGTACGGTGTCTATCCAGTTTTTCTTGTAGAGAAGATGGGTGATGTCATTTTTTGGATAAGGATTTAAAAAATCCTGGTCCACCCTGTTCACAATATGATATTGTTTTATGCTTTCTTCAAAAATATCGAAGGCGATTTTACTGAACATACGATCAACGTTTAGTACAAAGGTATCTTTTATTTAATAAGAATGTCTGAGGCAAAAACGAAAAATGCAATGAAGGCAGAGGAGTAAAGTACCATCTCCTTAATATTTTTGCGCTTGATCATTTCCACATATTTCCCGAGGAAAACAGCGCCGGGAAAAAATGAGATCATGACAGGCAGATCTCCCGACATTAGACTTAAGATGATCACCAGAATGCTTATTGAGAAATATATTGAGATCACCCGTAAATTAATGATCCTTCCGAGACCCAATTTTCCTGACTTAAGAAATACAGCCAGCGCAGTAACCGCTATAAGCAAGGCGTAAATAATGAGTTTTGTGTTCAATTTCCAATCAGATAGTACATCTCTGATATTTTCTAGCTGAAATTGATAGTGTTCCAACAAATAGTCTTCATTATTAGCCAAAATCAGCACCGCATAGCTCAATAATACGAATACACTTACACTGGGGGGAACCAGCCAATTCTTAAAGTTTTTTGGTTCATAAATATAGATGGCTATATAGACCAGGATCAGAAACAATATTGCCCAGTCATAAAAAACGCTGGAAACCAGGACCCACAAAGTAGCGTCCATGATCTTTAACTTAATATTTTTCAAAGATCGAAGGCTTAATAGCCTTCTGCAGGCCAACAACAGGAAAAAACTGCAAAAAATGGCATTATTATCAACAATTGAACTTGAGAATAGGAGAATTAAGAGAACAAAATAAAGGGCAACGTAAGAATTAGCAGTGGTGATTTGATTTCTGTTAACCACAAAATTGATGACCATTACAGAAAATAATAGCACAAGTAATCCCAGGGATTGCAATACCAATACAGCCGGTTCACTTGAATTTTCATTGAGATAGAAGTATACAACCCAATAGAGGATAAATAAAAATCCAAGGAGTAAAACGTAATTTATTGGTTTTGTTTTGCCAAAAATGCCTGAAATCATCTCCGGATTTTATATTTTTGTCTTCGTAAATATAACCAAGATGAACGCATTTTTTTACGGCATAGAAGATTTATTCGTGAATGGCCTTTTCTGGCCTTATGATTTTTTTCGTTTTATGGAAAACTGGTGGACCGCCAATATTGTAAATTGGTTATTTATGATCATTGGGGCGGTGGCCATGGTATATTGGCTCTTGCAACTTAAAAAGTTCAATGATAATAATGAAGAGGATAAGACCATTACCTCTCATTCCTACCTATAGATCAAATCCCAGATCTTTGCGGTAGTACTTACCTTCGAAGCCTATCTTTTCTACATTTCGATATGACTTTTGCAAGGCTTCCACATGGTCCTTCCCAAAGGAAGTAACGGCTATAACCCGACCACCATTCGTCAATATTTTGTTGTCTTTGATGGTGGTGCCCGCATGGAATACCAGAGAATCTGTGATGCTTTCCAATCCCTGGATCTCATATCCCTTTTTATAGGCTTCCGGGTATCCTCCGGAGACAGTCATTACAGTTACGGCACTTCGCTCATCGATCTCCAGGTCTATTGAGTCCAGAGTTTGATCTGCCGCGGCCTCAAATACGGTTAGCAGGTCGTTCTTAATGCGGGGCAGGATCACTTCAGTTTCAGGATCGCCCAGCCTCACATTGTACTCTATGACAAAAGGGTCCTCACCCACTTTTATTAGTCCTATAAAGATAAATCCCCGGTAAGGTATGTTGTCTTTTTGTAAGCCCTGAATTGTTGGCACTATAATCTGTTTGTTGACCTTTGCCATAAAAGTTTCTTCAGCGAAAGGCACAGGAGAAATTGCTCCCATTCCGCCGGTGTTGAGTCCTCTGTCTCCTTCTCCTATCTTCTTATAATCTTTTGCCGTAGGAAGTACTTTGTAATGTTTCCCGTCTGTTAGGACAAAACAGCTTAGTTCGATCCCGGAAAGGAATTCTTCGATCACCACAGTGGTGCTGGCCTTTCCAAATTTAGATTCCAAAAGCATATGTGACAATTCGGCCCGGGCTTCCTCAATATCGGCAAGTATTACTACACCTTTTCCTGCTGCGAGTCCGTCTGCCTTGAGTACGTAGGGGGGTTTAAGAGTCTCGAGAAATGCAAATCCCTTCTCCAGGGTTTCTGCAGTAAAACTTTGGTATGCCGCTGTAGGAATGCCATGGCGCATCATGAATTGCTTTGCGAAATCCTTGCTGCCTTCCAGGGTGGCAGCCAACTTTTCCGGTCCAATTACAGGAATATCTTTTAGTGCGGTATCTTGCAGGAAGTAGTCATGAATTCCATTGACCAGCGGATCTTCCGGCCCAATTATCACCATATGAATATCATTGTTGAGAACTGCCTTCTTCACCTCATCAAAATCATTGATATTAAGATAGAGGTTTGTTGCGATGGAGGAGGTGCCTGCATTCCCCGGGGCCACAAACAGGTGTTGGAGTTTTGGGCTTTGTGAGAGTTTCCAGGCGAGGGTATGTTCACGACCGCCGGAACCAAGTAATAGGATATTCATATGAACTAGAATTTGAGCAAAAATAGGTGATGAGAAAGAAACTATTAAGATATCCCGGAAAAATCGCGATGCTCCTTGTCCTTTAATTCTTCCGGGGAAAGAGAGAGGAAATATTCATATACTTTTCTCAATCCGTCTTTCCTGTCTACTTTCGGTTCCCATCCAAGGATCTCTTTGGCCCTGGTGATGTCTGGCTGTCTTTGAAGGGGATCGTCCTTTGGTAGGGGTTTATGTACTATTTTTTGATCCTTTCCGGTAAGGTCAAGGATCTCCTGGGCAAATTCGTTGATACTTGTTTCGTGTGGATTCCCGATATTGATAGGGTCGGTGTAATCACTCATCAGCAAGCGGTATATCCCTTCAATCTGATCGTCTATATAACAAAAAGAGCGTGTTTGCTTGCCGTCTCCAAAAACGGTGAGATCCTCGCCGCGTAGGGCTTGCCCCATAAAGGCAGGAACCACCCGGCCGTCGTTGAGCCGCATTCTGGAGCCATAGGTATTAAAGATGCGGACAATTCGCGTATCCACCCCATGGAAACGGTGATAGGCCATAGTAATGGATTCCATAAATCTTTTAGCTTCGTCGTACACGCCACGAGGGCCAACAGGACTTACATTTCCATAATAATCTTCGTTCTGAGGGTGTACCAATGGATCGCCATACACTTCTGAGGTAGAGGCTACCAGGATGGTGGCGTCCTTCTCTTTGGCCAGGCCAAGGCAATTCAAAGTTCCAAGGGATCCAACTTTCAATGTTTCGATGGGGATCTTTAGATAGTCGATCGGGCTAGCCGGAGATGCAAAATGCAGAATATAATCTAGTTTTCCGGGAATATGAACAAATTTGGTGACATCGTGGTGATAGAACTCAAAATGTTCTAGAGGAAACAGATGCTCAATGTTTTTTAAGTCGCCTGTGATAAGATTATCCATGGCGATGACATAGTACCCTTCTTTTACAAAACGATCGCATAGATGCGATCCTAGAAAGCCTGCTGCGCCTGTTATTAGTATTTTTTTCAATCTAAATTCTTTTAATTATTGAATTCTTTGATTAGTATGCTTTTTCATCACCATCAAAGATCGTAAGTATTGTTTGGACTATGATCTTTAGATCTAGTAGAAACGACCAGTTCTCAATATAGAAGATATCAAATTTGATCCGATTCTGTATATCGCTGTCTTTTTCTATTTCACCTCTATACCCTCTTACCTGTGCCAGACCTGTAATACCCGGCTTAACAAAATGCCGTACCATATACTTATCTACCTTGCTTGCATATTCATCTGTATGTTTTATCATATGAGGGCGAGGCCCAACTACAGACATGTTGCCGAACAAAACATTGTAGAACTGAGGCAGTTCATCAATACTTGTTTTCCGCAAGAATTTCCCGATTGTTGTAACTCGCATATCATTCTTTCCTGCCTGTAAAATATCTGCCTTGGGATTCATGGCCATCGATCTGAATTTAAAGCATTGAAATTCCCTATTGTCCAGACCGGATCTTCTCTGCACAAAAAATATGGGTCCTCTCGATTCCAATGAAATTAATATGGCTAAGATGGGGCCTAGCCAAATTAGTATTCCAAAAATTATAAATATGGAAAAAAGCACGTCAAAAGACCTCTTAAGAAGAGCATTAATGGGATTGTGCAGTGGAATATCCCGCAAGGATAGGATGGGGAGATAGTCGTAGTATTCAAACTTTAATTTCTTTGAAAAGATATTCTTATTGTCTGGCAAGAATTTAAGTGTTTTCAGATTGTTATCTGCGAAATTTATAATTTCAGAAATTTCAGTATTGGTCAACTCAGATACAGAACAGTATATTTC
>JABDQS010000111.1 GCA_013042125.1 Eudoraea sp. | reverse complement strand
TATCTTCCTTGTCAACGATATAAGGTCGTTTACACCCAGTTGTTCAGGACGTTGGTCAAAGATAGCATCTTCTTTTAGATTTTGAGAGAGGTTGAAACTTTTTAGACTATTCCTCAAGGTCTTACGCCTCTGATTAAAAGCAGTTTTTACTACCCTGAAGAAAAAGGCTTCATCGCAGTCTAGCGTAATGCCCGGTCTACGAGTAAGCTTTAAAACTCCGGATTGTACTTTGGGAGGAGGATCAAATACCTCCGGAGGAACTGTAAAGAGATATTCAGCCTTGTAGAATGCCTGCACAAATACCGAAAGTATGCCATAGGCTTTACTGCCTTCTTTTTCGCAGATCCGTTTTGCCACTTCCTTTTGGAACATGCCAGCGAATTCGGGGATCTGTTGTCTGTATTCTAAAAGTTTAAATACGATCTGAGTAGAAATATTATAAGGAAAATTACCTATAATGGCAAAGGGTTTGTCCCCGAAAAGGGTATGAAGATCTACCTGGAGAACATCGGCCTCAACTACTTTAAAAGTACCTTTTCTCTTCATGATCTTTGGATGCTCCAAAGGAAAACTATGATTGAGATAAACGATAGAATCGGCATCCAGATCCATCGCTATGAGGTTAATATCCTGCATCAAAAGGTATTTGGTAAGCACCCCTGTACCCGGGCCAATTTCAAGAACATCTTTGTAGCCAGAAAGCGACAAGGTGGTTGAAATTTTTTGTGCAATTGCCTCGTCCTTTAAAAAGTGTTGTCCAAGATGTTTTTTAGCCTTTACCGGCCCCTCATCTCTGGCATGCTTGCCTGTTCTCTTATATGAATGGGGATAAGATTGTTTTCGTTTACCCATGAATAAATTTGCTTAAGATTCGGATTTTCCCTGGTATACCCACGCTTCTATCCCAGAGCCCAGCATAGCTTTTTTTCTGTAATAAGCGTCGCCTTCATAGATATCTACTCGCCGTAATTCATCCTTACTTATTATATATAAAATACCGGGAACTCCTTTCACGGATTTTGTTGATGCCTCAACGGAAGGGTAGAGTCCGCCTACCAGAACTTTGGAAATAGTATGATCTTTTAGATGATCCTTCCTGCCAGATAAAATCCGTGAGAAGACCATTTGCTGTACCTCTTTGTCCTGAAGAGTGCCATATGTAAATAAGTATTCCGTAGCACTGTCAACAAGGGGCTTTTCAATAGTGAGAACTTCTAATTCTGTCCTGAAAGCCACCAAAGAGTTGCCAAAAAGTTTGATTGTTTCGTTTCGTAAATGTTCTGCGTCATTTTGATAATAGAGATCTAACGTTTCCCGGTTTTTTACTTTGTATTGCACCGAATAGGTAATACCGCCCATCTCTTCATCAACAAGGACCCTGGTCATTGTTGCTTCTAAAAATTTACCGGTGGCAAGAACATCGGGGATATGAGTATTCATCATCCAGGAAACCCAGGAATCTTTCACAGATTCTTCTACATTAATGGTGACATTGTAAATTAGCATTGGTTTGTGTAATGGTAAATAAATGCAAAGTTCAATTAATGGTATCGCCCCTTAGAATTCTGAAATTCTTTCTTGCCTGAGGAAAGTAATAACTATCCTGATAATTGTACAAGATGCGTTCATAATGATATTTTGCTTTTTCGGGCTTATTTAATTTTATTCGGTATAATTCTGCCATGGCAAAGTGTGCATCATCCGCGAGGATATCATTACCGTAAAACTCCACGATCTTCGTATAATTAAAAAGTGCACCCTCCAACTCGTTAGAAGCTTCCAGCAACTCGGCCTGTCTCAGCAGCGCTTCGTCTTCGATCTTTTCACCCTTGTGCTGTTGTAAAATATCCTCCAAAACGGTAATGGCTTCTTTGTTTTTGTTCTGGTAGGCAAGCAGATCTGCCCTGGCATACTTTTTCAAAGCGGTCTGAGTTGAATCCTCAAGTGAATTATCCGAGATCAGCAAACTTAATTGCATGGCGTCATTGGCAATGAGTTGGGAAGTAGAGCCCCGCAGTACCTTCAACTGGGTAAGTGCCCAATCAAAATCGCCTTTATAAAAACTTGTTTGAGCTACTTTAAACCTTGCTTCCTGTCCCAGTACGTCGTTCTTGAGACTTTTTTGAATTTGGGAAAAATAAATGAGGGCCTCATTAAATTTTTGATCGAAAACCAGGATATCGCCGAGAGCCAATTTTATATAGGCTTCTCCGTATTTTGTCAAGGGTAGCTCCAGGGATCTTTTAAGTATAGGGATGGCCTTTTCTGATTCACTCTTCCGGAAGGTCAGAAAATTAGCGTAGGCAACCTGAAGCTGCAAAGTGGGAACCTGATAACCGTATGAGGTCATAAGATCCTGGTAACGTGTATCAATTCTGGAAAGGTCTTTGTTTTCTGCGGCTAGCAATTCAATGTCTAATAGATTGAGCTGTGCGTTTAATTTGGTAACAACCTCTGAACTGTTCTTTACAATATACTCATAGATCTGCTTAGCGATTTCTACGGCCTTATTTTCTAAGGAAGTGTTGCCCAAGGTCACCATCCGTTCAAAGGATGCTCCCATGGCTCTTTTATAAATGGCTTTTTCCTGGGCAAAAGCAAAGTTGTACTGTTTTTGTTGAACATAGAGCCAACTCAACAATTCGTTCCATAGGATATCCGGGTCTTTTTGAGCTTTCTGCAGTATCGCTTTTTTGAGTAAGCGGTTGTTTTCATTCTCCGGATCTTCAGAAATAAAATCACCGATCTTACCTATTACATTTCCAATTGTGGTCCTGCCATTACCCAGGAGTTGAAGATACGAGACAAACATTTTCTCAACATTCCCCTGTTCCCCATAAATTTGAGCTATTTGAAAATTGTAATCGAGTTGAGGATTCAATTCCATGGCTTTTTCATAAGCCTGTAAGGAGTAATCTAACAGTGCAAATCGCTGAAATCCCACTCCAATACCATAGCCGTAATTCGGATTTTTTTCAATAGCTGCCAGTGCCTTTTTGTAATATTCAGCAGCTTTTTCAGTGTTTTCCTGCAGCCTGAAGTTATACCCTAACTCAATGAAAATTGTAGGGAAGGCATTCCCGGATTGGAGCCGACCCATTAGAAAGGCTTCCGCCTTGTCATAGTATTCCAATTGCTGGTAGCAACGTACCATATTTTCCGCAAAGTCCATTCTGCGGGGGTTTTGGTCTACGAGTCGTTCATAAAATACAAGAGCCTTCTCGTATTCTCCATCGTTGAAGTACTGCTTCGCCAAAAAGTCGTCTTGTGCCAAACCGCTAAAAACAGTAAATAAGCACAGCCATAAAATAATACCTTTCATCATGCAACTTTCTCAAAGGTAACCAAGTCCCGGAAGAAAAACTATCAATGAAATCTTAATCTATAAGATCAAATCCGGTATAAGGGACCAATACTTTTGGGATACGGATCCCTTCTGCCGTCTGGAAATTTTCAAGAATTCCTGCCAATACCCTGGGTAAGGCGAGAGAACTGCCGTTGAGCGTATGGGCCAGCTGAGTTTTACCATTCTTATCTTTAAAACGGAGTTTAAGTCGGTTAGATTGATAGGTCTCAAAATTAGAAACAGAGCTTATTTCGAGCCATCGATCCTGGGCGGTTGAGAACACTTCAAAATCATAGGTTAGTGCTGAGGTAAACCCAAGATCCCCACCACACAAACAGAGGACTCTATAGGGGAGCTCCAATTCTCTTAGAATTTCTTTTATATGTTCTACCATGGCCGTTAACGCTTTATAGGAATTTGCAGGTTCCTCTACACGTACTATTTCCACTTTATCGAATTGATGCAAACGATTAAGACCCCTCACGTGGGCTCCATAACTACCGGCCTCTCTTCTGAAACATGGCGTATATCCGGTATAACAAATGGGCAGATCCTGATGATTTAAAATGGTATCTCGGAAAATATTTGTCACGGGGACCTCTGCAGTTGGGATCAGGTAAAGATCATCTGCGGTAACATGATACATCTGTCCTTCCTTATCAGGAAGTTGCCCTGTTCCAAATCCGGAGGCGGCATTAACAAGATGAGGTACTTGCATTTCTGTATATCCCGCAGCAGTATTCCGATCAAGAAAATAGGCGATAAGGGCACGCTGTAATTTTGCCCCTTTACCCTTGTAAACCGGAAATCCTGCTCCTGTGATCTTTACACCCAGTTCAAAATCGATAATGTCATATTTCTTTGCCAATTCCCAGTGGGGCAGTGCTCCTTCAATTAGTTTTGGTACTTCTCCTTCTCTGAACACTTCTTCATTATCCTCCTCAGATGAGCCTGCTGGTACCAATTCATTAGGGACATTGGGGATAAGGTATAAGGCCTGCTCTAATTCTATGGCCACTTCATTCAACTTCTCCCCCATACTTTTGGAGTCTTCTTTTAAACTTGTGGTTTTTTCTTTGAGAAGATTTGCTTCCGTTGCCTTTCCGCTTTTGTAAAGGGTTCCAATTTCTTTCGACAATGAATTTAATTGGGCAAGGGTACCGTCCATCTCGGTTTGTAGTGCTCTTCTCTTTTCATCGAGCTTTAGCACCTGAGACAACAAAGTGTCTGCGTCCAGATTTCGTTTCTTCAGGGCCTTGCTGATAGCCTCTTTATTTTCCCTTATTGCCTGTAATACTAGCATTAGACATTATTTAAGGCAC
Source organism: Eudoraea sp. (assembly GCA_013042125.1). Lineage (GTDB taxonomy): Bacteria > Bacteroidota > Bacteroidia > Flavobacteriales > Flavobacteriaceae > Muriicola. The sequence goes on along the minus strand of JABDQS010000111.1, from coordinate 3,052 downwards.
AAATTTACGCTTAATTGGCGAATTCAGATAAGTAAGGTTGAGGTTTCCTTACCCTTATTCGTACGTTTTTAGTGGAGAAGGTAAGATCCAACTATGATGATGTAAATGATCCCATTTCACAGCCGCAAGATCTACAGACGGATCAGTGAATGCGGCCAATGGCTTGCCATTTATGCTTACCTTACTTTTTGCAAACACTGAGATCTGTTGTCCCCGGGCGCTGTATTCTTCTTTTAGATACTGAGCAAATTGCCATATGAAATCCGGGTAACAAGAAACTTTGTCTAATTGTTTTGGGGTTAGGTAGAGGTTGGGGGATTCGATAGTTTTTGCCCCGGTATCCTTATTAACTACTACAAATTGAACGTAACCAGATCTGCTGCGAAGCATCATTCGCCAACTCATTCGGTGTCCTTCCTCTGTCCACAATACATCATCTGCAATAAAAAAGTGTCTCACCGGCAAGAGCAGTTGAATTACAAAATATACACTGCAGCCCATCAATAATAAAGTGCCATAATTGGGTTTTTGAATCTCCTTGGCGGTGTAGAGTTCCTTCTGCTTAAAAACGCGTTTTTTGATCACTTCAGGAGGATAAAAGAATACTGTAAACGCCAGTGCCAAATATGGGAAGATGCCTATTTGAAATACAATTGAATTGAAAAGATGAAAGAAAATAGCAAATCCAAAGGCCCAATTGCGGGTAGGTTTCCAGAGTAATGCGGGAATGATCAACAGGTCGAACAGGATACCCATTGTCCCAATGATAGCGTGAACCCAAGGATGTTGTAGGAGATCTCCAATAAGAGGGTAGTAGGCCTTGCCCTTCAGAAGTATCTCGATAATTGAGAGATCTAGCCAGTCCCCGTAGAGTTTGGCAAGGGCGGCGTAAGTATATACAATGAAGAGTTGAAAAATAATGATCCATTTTATACAGGCCGGCATAGAGTTGTTGCGAAGTGGAGGATTTAACCTGCAATCTACAGAGGCATAGCTATTTGCAGGCATAAAACACATCAGAAATGAGATAAGTATCAATAAGTAATAGTGGTTATTATAGGAAGTCTTTTGCATTAGGTATACTGCGCTCCATAAAAGAGTAAAAAGTATAATACTCCAGCGGTATTTAAAGCCAATGGCAATAAAAATTCCCAAAATTCCCATGATCACAAAATAAAAATACATGCCATTTCCGGGTAGGGGCTGCAGCCACTCAAAGCCGATAAAGGAAAAGGTAAAAGAGGGTTCAATCAGGGTTCTTCTCACCCATCCGGTAAGGATAGCCCCAAAGCTCTCAAGGCTAATAAGGATCCCGAAAAAGATCCGGAATATTATAAGCGATCCATTGTCGACCTTCTTAAAAAGCCAATTCTGTAGCATTTATTGAGTGATTAGGCTGCGCGCAGTTTTTTTATCCTTCTTAAGTTGTTGTTTAAGTTCTTCGAGGGAATTGAATTTTTGTTCCTCCCGTATCCAATGAAGAATATTGACCTGTATATGCTTGTGGTAGAGGTCTTCGTTGAAATTAAAAAAATGGACTTCAATACTCTGGTGTTGCCCATCAACAGTAGGGTTGGTTCCTATATTCATCATCCCATATATGATCTTGTTGTGAAAGTTGCTCTGAATCACATAGACCCCGTTCCTGGGGATAAGTTTGTATGCTTCCTCTATATGAAGGTTAGCCGTGGGAAAACCTAATTCTTTTCCTAAGCCTTTTCCTCTTATGATCTCTCCATTTAGCATGTAGGAATAGCCTAAATAGGTGTTAGCGGTGGCTACATCACCTTCCAATAAGGCATTTCTGATCTTAGTAGAACTTACCGCTACCGCATCTATTTCCTGGGCAGGGATCTCATCTACTTGAAAATCGAGGGCATTCCCAAAGGCGATCAGATCGTTAATATTGGCGTTTCGATTTCTGCCAAATCGATGATCATATCCTATGATAACTTTTTTTGCATGCAGTGCATTTACCAACATATCCCGTACGAAGGCAGTTGCACTCAATCTGGAAAAGGTTTTGGTAAAGGGCTGAATAATGAGGTAATCTAAGCCAAGATCTTCCAGGATCTTCTTCTTTTCCTCAATAGTATTCAAGAGTTTCAGGTCGGAATCTTTTTGTAAAACCATACGTGGATGCGGGAAAAAAGTGAGCACCGCAGACACCCGATTATTGATCCTGGCATCATTTATGAGTCGTTCTAAGATCAATTTGTGTCCAATATGAACACCGTCAAAAGTGCCAATGGTAATGACCGAAGGGTGATTTTTAACGTATTTAGAAATGCTTTGAACCGTTACCACACCATATAATGTATAAAAAGGCTTATTTTTAGCGCTTTAATGCCCCAAATGTCTGCAAAACTACGTCTTGTTTTATCAATATCCATACTATTCTACTGCTTTTACGCTGTGGGTCAAACCGGATATTGGCAAACGTCAGAGGTAAAGAGCGAATTATTGTCTTCCGATCTAAAACGTTTGGATTTGCAAAAAGTACGTTTTTTTTCTCTGGAAGAAACCCTTTTAGTAAATGAGTTAACAAAACTTACTGCCAAGAGACCAAACAAGACCATACTTGCTGCTAATGGGCCAAACAAGACCATAATATACTTTCCGGACGCAACCGGCAACATGGTGGCCTATGAAGTTGAGGAAACCCCTGTTTTTTCTCCGGAACTTTCTTCAAAGTATCCTGAAATACGTTCCTTTTCCGGGAACAGTGTAAAGAACAAAACAGATAGGGTACGCTTTAGCGTGTCTCCCAAAGGAGTGCAGGCCATGTTTATTTTTAAAGACAAGGAGAAAAACATCTTTCTGGAAAAAGCTTCTCGCGATGCAACAGAATATGTCTTATATGACCGAAGTGGTCAATCCGGGGAAACAGATAAATTTATTTGTAAGACCGAGGCAAAACCTATTTCGTCCGAGCAGGAGCGAACAGCCAAATTAGTTGACGATCAAACCATACGAAAATACAGAATAGCGGTCTCTGCAACAGGAGAGTATACCCAGTTTCATGGGGGAACCATTCCGGATGCTCTGGCAG
>JABDQS010000106.1 GCA_013042125.1 Eudoraea sp. | reverse complement strand
CCATAAAGTCCCGCAAAATGATGAGAAACTAATATAGCACCTGCTATCAATAAAATTGGTACCGCTGTAGACATCATCCCAACACCCAGGCCGGATATAATATTTGTGGCTGCACCAGTTTCAGATTGTCTTACAATTCCACTTACTGGTTTAGTGCCTGTACCAGTATAATATTCTGTGATCTTCCCTACTCCCAATCCCGCTACTAGTCCTGCGATGGTAGCAAGAAATACTCCCCAAGCACCAAATGGCAAACCTTCCACCGTATCCGGGATCATGGCATGAATAATGAAATAGGAGGCGATCACCATTAATGCGGCAGAACCAAATTCACCAATATTTAGCGCGGTTTGTGGATTTCCTCCTTCTTTTACTTTAACAAAGAAGGTTCCTATAATAGACATTATAATTCCTACTGCTGCTAATACCAATGGTAAATAAACGGCTCCAAGTCCATCGAACTCCGGTGTAAAAATATAAGCTCCCAAAACCATGGTTCCGATAATGGACCCAACATATGATTCAAAAAGATCTGCTCCCATTCCGGCAACATCTCCTACATTATCCCCAACGTTATCTGCAATAGTAGCCGGATTCAACGGGTGATCCTCTGGGATTCCTGCTTCCACTTTCCCAACAAGGTCGGCCCCAACATCAGCTGCTTTGGTATAGATACCTCCACCTACACGGGCAAAAAGGGCAATAGAAGAAGCCCCTAATGAAAATCCTGAGAGTACATTCAATACTAAAGATACATTATCTGCACCTGGCCAAATATTCTGATAGATCATAAATAATGAGCTCAATCCTAAAACTCCTAAACCTACAACACCTAAACCCATTACGGATCCTCCTGCAAATGCTACTTCCAGAGCCTTTCCAAGGGAGGTTCTGGCGGCCTGAGTGGTTCTCACATTGGCTTTCGTTGCTACCCTCATACCAATAAACCCTGCTAAGGCAGAACATACGGCACCTACGGCAAAAGATAGAGCGACCATTCCATTAGATCCGGCTTCATTCTCACCTTTAAAGTATAGAAGGACAGCTACAGCCGCCACAAAAATTATTAAAATTTTATATTCCGCCTTTAAAAAAGACATCGCCCCATCGGCGATATTTTTGGCGATCCTCGCCATTTTTGCATCTCCTACTTCTTGTTTGGAGACCCACATATTTTTTAAGAAGACAAACAGCAAGGCTAGAATACCAAATGCCGGTAATAGGGTAATGATCAGTTCCATATTGATTAGTTATTTATACTATTTAAACGGCTGCAAAAGTAGTAAAACGGTTTAGAATATAAAAGCACTTTTTAACTATAAAAGAAGAGGTATACATCAAAGAGGCAGGAGCTCAGCTTAAAAATGAAATCCGAAGGTTCCTGTAACACTGAAAGCCCTGGCATCTGGATTTTCCAGATAGTTTCCACGAAAGTTAAAATCGATCCTGAAGATTTTGAAGATATTCCCGACCCCCAGGGAGTATTCCCAATATATCTTGTCTGTGGGTGCCACCAGCGGTATATTGGTGGGACTGTTCAAGGCGATATTGTCATCAGACAATTCACCCCAAACACCTCGTAGACCTACTATTTCCCTTAAATTCCAGTCGCGAATAAGGGGTAACCTTGAGAAAAGTCGCCCATTAAAATTTTGTTCTAAATGGAGAGAAACGTAAGTATCTGTAACGAACTCGTAAAAATCTAAATTTGGAAAGGTATTATAGAGGGAGAACAGGGTTTGGTTCCCCGGTACCACATTCAACAAACTCAAGGGTACGGCGCCTGTGGTCTTCCCCATTTCGATGGTGCTTAGTAATTGTCCAAATCCTCCTATCTGCCATGGTTGTGTATATGAAAATTGGTATTTGGCATAACTAAAATCACTTTCCAGAAAGGCCTCCACACCACGGGTATAATTAAAGAGGAGGGTGGCGTATTCATCATTTACTTCGCGGCGTTCTACCCCATACCCAATACTGCGTTTCCCGGGCGTATAAATTAAGGTAGTGGTAAGATCAAATTGCTTTAATTCCGTGGAGGTGCCCGTAGGTGATTCGGGATCTATATACTCCAGGCTAAAGGCGTCTGGCAAAGCAGAACTCAAGCTACGCAAAGATCCACCGAACCGAACCCTGAAATTTGTAAATGGCTCGGCTTCAAGATTAAGGGTTGTGAGATTGATGTTTGTTAATCTGTCATTATTTCCAACAGTGAGCACGGACGAAGAGGCCACGCTTCTTCCGAGTACATCGTTTGTAGCAGTGAGGCTTAATCCCAGCTGTTCTATATCGCGCCGATTTCCCCCTGAAATGATCAATCTGCTTTTTTTATCTAGCAACCACTTGGCAGAAAAACCGTGTTTCACCTTTTTGTCCATAAAACCGTAGGCCATATATCCTTCGAGCCGCCAGAGGTCGTTTTGTCCAAAATATGTCCGCGCTCCTCCTCTTATCCGAATTCCTTCTGCATCATTATAGCCAAAAGTACTGTACAGATCACCAATGTCCAGATTCCACGAGTCTATCTCTACATAGCCGGAGCCGAGGATACTGACCAAATTATAGTAGGATTTAAATTTGGGTACCGTCTTAAGGGTATCCAGCATCTTGTATATCCCTGTTTCATCCTTGTTCAGATCTTCCAGCCTGTTGTTGTTCCAGAAGATACTATCTCGCTCAAATACCAAGGGATCAAAAGGATCTGAGCTGGTTTTGTAAAACGCATCTGTTTTTGGTTCATCGAATAAATAATTGTCATAGACCGTAGTTCGCTTCCCGTAGACCCCTCTCGAATTTTCCTTTTTACTAATGCTGAAGTCCGAAAGCATATAATCTCGCTTTAAAAGAAATACGGAATCATTTACCACCTCAAAGTCCTGTTCAATATAGACCTCCTTCACCCAGTTAATATTAGCACTTTTGGTCACTTCCAGGTTTATCTTTTTAATGGCAAAAGTGGTGTCATTTACCCAAAAGTCGCCTTTAAAGGTGAGCTCATTCTTACGTCTTGGGTAATAAATAATATTATAGCACCATTTATTCTCTATAAAGGCACTGTCTGATAGCACGTAGTTATAAACGTCTATTCCCGTTCGCGAAAGGGGACTTGTAAAGCTCTTGTCAAAAAATTTAAGGTAATTGGCGTAGACATCGTAATCAGAATACAGATCTTGCACAAAAGCTGTAATTGCCTGGTTATTCGTAAAACCCGAGTTCTTGTTGCCCAACACGTCCTCACGTTCCTGATTTAAGACATTGTTCCCATAAACTTTAGAAAAAACCTCATTCAGAAAAATGGGTAAATAGGTTTTTCCGGTGATCCTGGAGGTATCGAGATCTGCAAAGACAAATTCGAGTCCTTTGAAGACCTTGCTTTTCATCAATGCACTGTCTATAGTATTGAGGTCGAATTCTACTTTCTCGTATTTGTCGTATTCGTATTGTTTAAATTTTCGCAATCCGTTGATCCTCTTTTTCGCCCAGATCTTTCTGAGGATGTCAATGGCCGGATTGTCTTTCTTGGAACGTTTCCCTACGTATATCACTACCTCATCTAATTGTTCTCCCCCTTCGGGTAATACAATAGTAAGATCAAAAGAGACCGCTGAAGATAATTCTATCTCCTGGGTTTCATACCCTATAAAAGAGACTACGAGGGTAGTATATGTATCGTCAGATTCCAGATAAAACCTACCATTATCATTGGTAATGGTACCGGAGGAAGAATTCTTTAGGATGACATTGGCAAAGGCCACCGGCTCACCACCTTCATCGAGCACTATTCCACTGACCTTGGTCTGGGCATAGATCATGGAGCCAATAAAAAGCAGGAGTATAAAGAGTATTTTTTTCATAGATCTCTGTTCTGCGATCTGCGAGATCGTATGAACATTAAACATAAGGAACGCAATAGTTGAAACAATTATTACCCTGGTGCCCCATCAGATGGAAACAAAAAAACTTCGTCAGTTCCTGGTCGACGAAGTTCTTTAAAGCTTTTAAAATTTCGTCCTTATTTATACATTACTTTTTTAACTGCCTTAACAACGTCCTCATGATTCGGCAACCATTCCTGCAAAAGAACGGGCGAATAGGGTGCCGGAGTATCGGCCGTGTTGATCTTTACTACAGGTGCATCTAAGTAGTCAAATGCTTTGGATTGTACCAGATAGGTGATCTCTGTTGCCACATTACCAAATGGCCAGGCTTCTTCAAGGACTACCAAGCGGTTTGTCTTTTTAACAGATTTCAAAATAGCCTCATTGTCCATCGGTTTAACAGTTCTAAGATCAATGATCTCACAGCTTATTCCTTCTTTTTCCAATTCCTCCGCTGCCTTATAGGCTTCCTTGATAATTTTTCCGAAAGAAACGATTGTAACATCTGTACCAGCTCTTTTGATCTCGGCTACTCCTATAGGAATGGTATATTCTCCTTCTGGCACTTCACCTTTATCTCCGTACATCTGCTCAGATTCCATAAAGATCACCGGATCATCATCGCGGATGGCTGATTTTAATAATCCTTTCGCATCATTAGGATTAGAAGGCACTACAACCTTTAAGCCGGGGCAATTGGCATACCAGCTTTCAAAAGCCTGTGAGTGTGTGGCTGCGAGCTGACCTGCAGAACCAGTTGGGCCCCTGAAAACTATTGGGCAATTAAATTGACCGCCAGACATTTGTCTGATCTTTGCGGCATTGTTTATGATCTGATCTATCCCAACCAATGCAAAATTAAAGGTCATGAATTCTATGATAGGCCTGTTCCCTACCATGGCAGAACCTACTCCTATTCCGGAAAATCCTAATTCAGAGATCGGGGTATCGATGACGCGTGCCGGACCAAATTCATCCAGCATTCCCTTAGACGCCTTATAGGCCCCGTTGTATTCTGCCACTTCCTCTCCCATTAGATAAATAGTATCATCTCTTCTCATCTCCTCAGACATGGCCTCTACAATGGCTTCTCGAAATTGTAATGTCTTCATATACTCGTTTTTCTCAACGTTCGTACTTATCAAAATGCGAACAAAAATAGGAAATAATCCTTCAAAACGACCGTTGGAAAGAGTAAAATCAATTTAAAATTTTATTATGCATGCATAGTATTTTTGAATTTTATTAGCTATCTTTACACCCTTAATTATCATTAAAAAATAATGTCTTCTTATGAAAATATTAGTTTGTATCAGCAATGTTCCGGATACGACCTCCAAGATCAACTTTAGTCAGGATAAAACCCAGTTCGATACTACCGGAGTGCAGTTTGTGATCAACCCAAACGACGAGTTTGGTCTAACCCGCGCCATGTGGTTTAAAGAAAAACAAGGTGCTACTGTACATGTAGCAACCGTTGGTGGCGCAACTGTAGAGCCCACCATGCGTAAGGCATTGGCTATAGGTGCAGATGAGGCTATACGCATCAATGCAGAGCCTACCGATGGCTTTTTTGTAGCACAGCAATTGGCAGAGGTTATCAAAAATGGCGAATATAACCTCGTTATTGCAGGGAGAGAATCTATCGATTACAACGGTGGAATGGTTCCCGGGATCATAGCTGCTTTGCTAAACATGAATTTTGTGAATACCTGCATAGGTTTGGAAATAGAGGGCGACAAAGCCACAGCCACTCGTGAAATAGATGGGGGAAAAGAGACCTTATCTACCTCACTTCCGCTGATCGTTGGGGGTCAGAAAGGATTGGTTGAGGAGAGTGATCTTCGTATTCCCAATATGAGGGGTATTATGATGGCCCGGAAGAAAACACTAAATGTTGTAGAACCGGTAGACGCCACTCAGGCTACAGCAGATAAGAGCTTTGATAAGCCTGCTCCAAAAGGAGCAGTGAAATTAGTGGATCCTGAAAACATTCAGGAACTCATTGATCTCTTGCATAACGAAGCAAAAGTAATTTAAACATTCTCCCTTACATAAAACAGAAAGAATCCACATATGTCAGTACTTGTATATACCGAATCCGAAAACGGAAAATTTAAAAAGAGTGCATTCGAAGCCGCTTCTTATGCTCATAAAGTAGCTCAGGAAATGGGCACCACGGTTACCGCAGTGAGTTTTAATATTGAAGACAATTCCTCTCTGGCCACATACGGAGTGAGCAAGGTTTTAAAAATAAATGAT
>JABDQS010000102.1 GCA_013042125.1 Eudoraea sp. | reverse complement strand
AGGTACTCCTAACACCACATATAGCCGGCTGGACAATAGAAAGCAAGCGCAAGCTGGCTCAAACCATTGTCGACAAGATTTCCGAAAGATTTTGTTAACTTAAGGTCCCTTTTTTAGTAGGATAACAAGATCAATCATCAAAATGCTACACAATGACATCAGACGCTGCAACTCCGGAAGAGTACATAAAGAACTTGCCTGAAGATAGAAAGAGTGCTATCTCTACTCTCAGAAAAACCATTTTGGCAAATCTTCCAAAAGGATATGAGGAGGTCATGAATTATGGAATGATAGGATATGTAGTGCCACATAGTATATATCCCGGCGGATATCACTGTACTCCGGAACTACCTCTGCCTTTTATGAGTATCGCTTCACAAAAAAACTACGTTGCGTTCTATCACTCCGGTATCTATGCTGATAAATCCCTGCATGATTGGTTTGTTTCCGAATATCCAAAGTATGTGAAAACTAAATTAGACATGGGAAAGAGCTGTGTTCGCTTTAAAAAGGTAGAGCTTATCCCTTATGCCCTTATTGGTGACCTATGTACTAAAATGACCGTGGATCAATGGATAGAATTATACGAAAGCAACATAAAATCAAAATAAATGAAAAACAGGGTAACAGGTTTAGGCGGTTTTTTCTTTAAAACAAAAAATCCCGACAAGGTAAAAGAATGGTACAAAACACATTTGGGCCTAAATACTGACCAATATGGCTGTACTTTTTGGTGGAAAGATAAAGAGGGTAATAATTGTTCAACACAATGGAGTCCTTTTAAGGAAGATACCACCTATTTTCAACCTAGTGAAAAGCAATTCATGATGAACTTCAGGGTGGAAAATCTTACCGAATTACTGGCAGCTTTAAAGAAGGAAGGCGTTACTATCATTGGGACCGTGGAAGAATATGACTACGGAAAATTTGGATGGATATTAGACCCCGAAGGCAACAAGATAGAACTATGGGAACCCGTTGATAAAGCATTTCTTTGAATTAAATTTTATTCCTACATTTAATCAGGAATTAACCAACTAAAAAGCAAATATGTCAGAAGAAAATAAAGATTTAGGGGATAAGGCGAAAGATGCCTTTGATGATGCCAAGGAATCTGCTAAAAAAGCAGCTGGAGAGGCAAAAGAAGCGGCCGGAGAATTCAAGGAAGAAGCAAAAAAGACGGCAGAAGAGTTTCGTGAAGGATTAAAAACAGCCGGAGGTGACAATAAAAAAATACTAGCCGGGATCCTTGGTATTCTCTTCGGTTATTTAGGGATTCACAAGTTTATTTTAGGATATAATAAAGAAGGTGCTATCCTGTTGGGAATTAGTATAGTAGGATATGCCACTACCTGCATTGGAATTGGATTTTTCTTCTTTTGGGTCCCCGGACTCATCGGACTTATAGAAGGGATCATCTACCTTACAAAATCTGATGAGGAATTTTACAACACCTATCAGGTTGGGAAAAAACCCTGGTTCTGATCACAGAATAAAGTCAGATTTTACAGATCTGGCTTTTTTAATTAAATTATATATCGTAATATTGCAATATATAAATATGACATGGGTCGTACAAAGACAGAAATTTTCGATATCTCTCAGAATGAATTAGCCACCATATTTAAAGTATTGGGGCATCCGGGTAGAATTGCCATACTGCAATACATAAGCAAACAGGATGCCTGTATTTGTAATGATATAGTGGAGGAGATCGGATTGGCACAACCTACGGTTTCCCAGCACCTGAAAGAATTGAAAAGTATAGGTCTTATTGAGGGGGAGATAGAAGGTAAAAAGATGTGCTATTGTATAGCTCTAGATCGCTGGAAAGAGATACAAGCCCTTCTTAACTCCTTCTTTAACGAAACAAAAATAAACTGTTGTTAAAACTAAAATACAATGAAAACAAAAGAATTCTTAACCTTACTAAACGAGCAATCTGCCAAGGCCCTGATCTTTGAATTCCTCCCCGGACAGCGAGTTGGTGCCAATTACCATATTACAGAAGTAAAAAATACTACCGTAGATTCGGTCGACTGCGGTGGCAGCACAGACACCTGGAATGAAACAGTGGTGCAACTTTGGGAAAGTCCGTCCGAAAAAAATAAGACCGAATATCTGACAACTTCTAAAGCTTTATCTATTATGGATCGGGTAAATGCCATGAGGCCGATGGATCAGGAGGCTATAATCAGATTTGAATTTGGCAATGAGACCTTCCATACAGCACAGCTCTTTGTAGACGAAACGCAAACCAATGAGAAAGTGTTACTAGTTAGATTGAGTATACAGTCAACAGCCTGCAAAGCTGAAGAACTTTGTGGAGTAACGGCAGATAATCCCCAGGAAGCGGCAGGATGTTGCAGTCCTGATTCTGGTTGTTGTTAACCAATGTCCTATGGAAATAAGATCTATGACTCCGGAAGACTGGCCTGCGGTATCAAGAATCTATAAAGAAGGAATCGCCACGGGCTACGCTACCTTTGAGCAGGAGATCCCTTCCTACGAAAATTGGGACAAAGCCCATATAAAGGAATGCCGCCTGATAGCATCTGAAGCCGAAACCATCACCGGTTGGGCAGCACTATCCCCTGTTTCCAGCAGATGTGTGTACGGAGGGGTTGGTGAGGTTAGTGTGTATATCAGCAAAGATCACAGGGGCAAGGGAATCGGAAAGCGCTTGCTACTTTCTTTGATCGATGCCAGTGAAAATGCCGGGTATTGGACCATTCAATCAGGTATTTTTCCGGAGAATAAAGCCAGTACAAAAATTCATGAACAATGCGGATTTCGATTGATAGGCTGCCGTGAAAGAGTTGGCAAATTAGATGGTGTCTGGAAAGACAATCTCATTTATGAAAAACGAAGCACTTCTGTAGGTATTGATTGATAAAAAATAAAGATGACAAAAAAAAATATACTGGTTCTATGTACCGGCAATTCTTGCCGAAGTCAGATGGCTCATGGCTATCTTAGAACACAATTAAAAGAAAAGGCCAATGTGTATAGTGCCGGGATAGAAACCCACGGATTGAACCCTGGAGCGGTCTCGATCATGAAAGAAGATGGGATCGATATTTCGGGCCATACCTCCAATAATGTTGATGAATATTCGGATATCCCATGGCACTTTATCATCACGGTCTGTGATCATGCAAAAGAGAACTGCCCGTATATTCCATCAAAGACTGCCATCAGACTTCACCACAATTTCTTCGATCCTTCTAAAGTAAAAGGCAGCAATGAAGAGGTACATACAGCTTTCCTAAATGCCAGAAATGAGATCAAAGGGTATTGCGAGGAATTTGCAGAGAGGGAATTTTCCTAGTCCGCTTCGTTATTCTCAGTCATTTTTCGTTCCAATTCGGCCTGGAACTCTTCCATAACGGGCTTTACGGTACTCTCGGGGAGATCGGCAATTTTGATATACATCAGCCCATCTACGGCATTGTTAAATAAGGGGTCCACATTAAAAGCCACCACCTTGGCATTTTGTTTTATGTACTTTTTAATTAGAACCGGCAAACGCAGACTGCCGGGTTCGACCTCTTCAATGAGTCGGTCAAATTTATTAAGATCAGCTTCCGTTTCATCAAATACAAACTCTTTATCAGCATCTTTTAACTTCACCTTGAATTCCTTTTTCGGGTGGATGTATTGTGCCACATAAGGATCCCAGTAATTCGACTTCATAAATTCGATCATCAGGGATTTGGAGAAATTTGAAAATTGATTGCTGATACTCACCCCACCAATAAGATATTTATGCTCGGGATGTCTCAAGGTGGTATGCACTATTCCCTTCCACAGCAGGAAAAGAGGCATCGGTTTTTGTTGGTACTCTTTTACTATATAGGCTCGTCCCATTTCTATGGATTGAGTCATCATACTATAAAGCTCGGGTTCAAAACCAAAAAGGTCCTGAAGGTAAAACCCATCAATTCCGTGGTCCTTAAAAATTTGGGACCCCATCCCCATACGATAGGCTCCTACTATTGCCTTTTCCTGATCATCCCATAAGAACAGATGGTGATAATAGTCATCAAATCTGTCCAGATCAATGGCCTTGTTGGTGCCTTCCCCAATGGCGCGAAAAGTGAGTTCCCGCTGTCTGCCTATCTCATTGAGGATAAATGGCATGTCCTTTTTCTGGGCCAGGAACACTTCGTAGTTCTTACTTTGCAGCAACCTGCAATCCTTTTCACGAAGTTTTTCAATCTCCCCTTGAATGACCTCTGTTCTGACAGCCGTGGCGATCTTTCGTGGAGCTTTGTTGATCTTTAAACTCCCCGGTATCTGACCTAATTGGCGTTCTTTTTCATAGGCATTGGCAAGGATGTACGTCTTCCTTCGAAGCAGGTCGGTAAAATCTTCAAGTGTTTCCTGTTCATTCTGTGAGGCCACAGAAATAGGCTGACCTATTCTAACCTTTATGGCTCTTTTCCCCTGGGATGTAAATTCTGATGGGAGCTTGGCGGTCCTGAATATATCATTGATCTTGGACAACCGATAGAACAACTTGCTGTTCTTTGCATGAAAATATATGGGAACAACAGGCACCTCTGCCTTGCGTATTAATTTAAGGGCCGTTTCTTCCCAGGGTTTATCCACGATCAGCTTTCCATCTCTGTAGGTAGATACTTCACCGGCAGGGAAAATCCCCAGAGGATGGCCATCATTTAAATGCTTCATAGCACTTTTAAATCCTGTTATGCTGCTTTTTACATCTTTGCGATTTTCGAAAGGATTTACGGGTAGTATAAAAGGGGCTATAGGTTCTACTCTATGTAATAAAAAATTGGCGATGATCTTAAAATCCTCCCGGTGCTGCAGCAATAGTTTAAGTAGCAAAATACCATCCATACCTCCAAGAGGGTGATTGCTGATGGTAATAAAAGCGCCTTGTTTTGGCAGTCTTTTGATGTCCTCCTCCGGTATTTCAAAGTTTATCTCATAGTGATCCAGAATGGCATCGAGGAAAGGTTTTGTTTCAAGGTGCTTGTGTTTGTTATAGAACGCATTCATGGAAGAAAGTTTCGAGATCTTCATCAGTATCCAACCCATAAAGGTTCCGAAGAATCCGTATCGCTCAAGATTAATGGCTTTTGCTACTTCTTTAGCCGTTACTAAACCCATGATTTAATTTACCGTTTTCGCGTTAAAGATAGCAAAATAGGCAATGATGATAGATCATTGCTTCAATAATTAAAACCGAAAGATTCCTATTTAACCACCAATTGAACGGTCTCTTTACCTCGCTGTTCCAGCAGTACTTCTTTCCCATTCTGAAGAGAATCAATAGATTGTGCATCAAAATGGCGAATGGTATAAAGAGACACTCCTTCGTGATATACCACTTTAAACTTGCCCTTTAAATGGTCCAATAATTCTTCCAGGCGACCAAATTTATTATCTACGCAGACAGAAAAGCTAATGGCAGAGTTTTGGATCATATCAACCTTCATCTTATAATCGTGCAGCAGTTTAAAGAGATCACTGATACTGTCTTCTACAATGAATGAGAAATCCAGAGAGGAAAGCTTCATCAGCACCTGATTTTTCTTGACTATAAAACAAGGGATCATAGGATCTATACCTACCCCTTTCCCCACCATGGTCCCCTGATCTTTTGGATGTAAGAACGATTTAACAAGCAAGGGGATCTCCTTTCTTTGCAGCGGCTGCAGGGTCTTCGGATGAATTACTGAGGCTCCATAAAATGCCAGTTCAATGGCTTCCAGATAGGATATCTTGTTGAGCAATTGAGACTCTTTGAAATATCTGGGGTCTGCATTTAATACTCCGGGGACATCCTTCCAAATTGTAACAGACTGCGCGTTGAGGCAATACGCCAGGATAGCTGCCGTATAATCAGAACCTTCCCTTCCGAGAGTAGTTGTGAAGTTATTTTCATCACTTCCAATAAATCCCTGACTCACATATAATTTTCCTTTTTCCAGTCCCTGAGAAAGACGTTCCTGCGTTTTTTCCCATTGAATGTCCACATCCCGATAGTTATTATCGGTCTTTATGAAATTCCGAATATCGAGCCAGGTATTGCGAATGCCCATCTCATTCAAATATGCACTGACAATGGTTGTGGAAAGTAATTCCCCGTAGCTTACTACCTGATCATACACAAAATTGTATTTCGGCGATTTGTTCCAGACAAGGAACCCCTTTACCTCTTCAAAAAGAGATTGTACATCCTTAAATATGTTGTGGTTAGGTGAATCAAATAGTTCAGTAAGGATCTGCATATGATAGTCCATAACTTCCTGAAGTGATGCCGGTAATAAGGTCTTATCCTGGAAATATGAATTCACAACGCCTTCCATGGCATTTGTGGTTTTCCCCATAGCCGAAATTACCAGAAATGTGTCCTGATAGCCAACCTCCTGTAATAGTTTAACCAGATTCTTTAATCCTTCGGCATCCTTTACAGATGCCCCTCCAAATTTGAAGATCCTCATAAGTTCCTTATAAAGTTTAAAATTCCTTGTTCATCTAATTGCACTACATCCCAGTCTCGCATAACCTTCGCCCCTTTGCGCTCATAAAAAGAAATAGCCGGTTCATTCCAATCCAATACCTCCCAGCTAATGCGTTTAGCCTTTATCTCATGTCCATATTGCACTACTTTTGCAAGCAAATCTGTCCCAAGACCCATTCCGCGCATTTGCTCTGTCACAATAAGGTCTTCCAAATGGAGTACAGGGCCTTTCCAGGTAGAATACCGGGGATAGACAAGAGCCATCCCCCCAATTTTTCCATTCTTTTCACCCACAAAACAACGAAAAAGAGGGGTCTTCCCAAATCCATCTCTGACCAGATCCTCTGCTGTTATATCTACGGCATTCGACTCCTTTTCAAATTTTGCAAGTTCTTTTATAAGTTGCAAAACCTGAGGCATATCCTCTTTCACGGCATCCCGAATGATATTTTTCATAATTGTTACAAATAAAACACAAAGTTATAAATTTAAAAAACGAAAGTCCGGCGAAAACCTTTTAGTTTCACAAAATGTCCGATATTTGTATACAAATAACACAGCCCCCCCCTAATGGATACAAAGAACAAGACCCTTGGCGAGTTCATCATAGAAAACCAATCCTCTTTTCAGTATACTTCCGGTGAACTTTCTAAGTTGATAAACGCCATTCGTCTGGCAGCCAAAGTTGTGAACCACGAGGTAAACAAAGCAGGGCTGGTAGACATTCTCGGAGGTGTTGGGGACACAAATATACAAGGGGAAGATCAGCAAAAGTTAGACGTTCTGGCCAATGATAAGTTTATTCAGACCTTAAAGAACAGAGAGATCGTCTGTGGTATTGCCTCTGAAGAGGAAGATGACTTTATAAGTGTGAACAGCAATGATGAACAGCATCAAAACAAATATATTGTCCTGATAGACCCCTTAGACGGTTCCTCAAATATTGATGTGAATGTGTCTGTTGGAACAATCTTCTCCGTTTACAGAAGGGTTACCCCCATTGGGACTCCCGTGACTCTCGAAGATTTTTTACAACCGGGAGTAAATCAGGTGGCGGCAGGGTACATTGT
>JABDQS010000095.1 GCA_013042125.1 Eudoraea sp. | reverse complement strand
GAATCAAAGCGTGGTCTACAGAAAAAAAGAAGGTGGAGAGGAAGAGATCTTCCTGGATCCAAATACCTTTTCTGAAGACGGCACCACTTCCCTGGCCGGACTTAGTTTTAGCAAGGACGGATCTCTGGCAGCGTATCTTATCTCTGAGGGTGGAAGCGATTGGCGAAAAGCCATTGTGCTGAATGTAGCATCTATGGAGGTGATTGAAGATACCCTGACTGATATTAAATTCAGTGGCATTTCATGGAAGGGTAATGAGGGCTTTTATTATTCCAGTTATGACAAGCCCGAAGGCAGTGAGCTCTCTGCTAAAACCGATCAGCACAAAGTGTTTTATCACACCCTGGGAGAAGAACAAGCCAAAGATCAACTTATTTACGGGGGAACAGCAGCTGAAAAACACAGATATATTTCTGCCAGTGTCACAGAAGATGAACACTATCTTGTAATATATCCTGCAGCCACAACCTCGGGAAACAAGTTGTTGATACAAGACCTTACAGACCCCAATGGACTCATTATTACCGTCCTGGACGATACAGATTCTGATGCCTTTGTTATAGACAACAAAGGAGCTACCCTGTATATACAAACCAATAGAAATGCCCCAAATAAAAAAGTGGTCACTGTTAATGCCTTACAACCGGGTGCTGAAAATTGGAAGGATTTTATCCCGGAAACAGAAAATGTACTCAGCACTAGTACCGGGGGAGGCTATATTTTTGCTGAATATATGGTAGATGCCATCTCTAAAGTATTTCAGTACGACTATGATGGGAATCTCATCCGCGAAGTAGAACTTCCCGGGATTGGTAGTGCCGGAGGTTTTAGGGGTAAGTTAGAGGATAAGACCCTTTATTTCTCCTTCACCAATTACAATACACCGGGCTCCATCTATCAAATTAACCCAATTACGGGGGATTACAGCAGCTATTGGAAGCCTGAGATCGACTTTGATCCTAATGCGTATGATTCCAAACAAGTTTTTTACACCTCAAAGGATGGTACAAAAGTGCCTATGATCATCACCTATAAAAAAGGGCTTAACCTAAATGGTCAGAACCCTACTATTTTATATGGGTATGGCGGATTCAATATTAGTTTAACCCCTTCATTCAGCGTCGTAAATGCCATATGGATGGAACAAGGAGGTGTTTATGCTGTTCCAAATCTAAGAGGTGGCGGAGAGTATGGAAAAAAATGGCACGATGCCGGCACAAAACTTCAAAAACAAAATGTCTTTGACGATTTTATTGCAGCGGCAGAATTCCTGGTTTCAGAAAAATACACTTCTTCGGACCATTTAGCCATCCGCGGCGGATCTAACGGAGGATTGTTGGTTGGTGCCACTATGACACAGCGACCAGAACTTATGAAGGTGGCCCTGCCGGCTGTTGGTGTTATGGATATGCTAAGGTATCACACCTTTACTTCAGGAGCAGGTTGGGCGTATGACTATGGTACGTCTGAAGACAGTCCGGAAATGTTCGAATATTTAAAAGCCTATTCCCCTGTCCACAATATAAAAGAAGGTGTTTCTTACCCTGCTACTCTGGTTACTACCGGGGATCATGACGACAGGGTGGTACCCGCGCATAGTTTTAAATTTGCTGCGGAACTTCAGGAGAAGCAAACCGGTACAAACCCCGCACTGATACGTATTGAAACAAATGCAGGTCATGGAGCGGGAACACCCATTAGTAAAACCATAGAACAGTATGCAGATATTTTTGCATTTACCTTTTACAATATGGGGTACGAAAAATTACCTAACCAGGCTGTGTTAAAAGAATTTAAGGACTAATGTTCAATAAAGTAATGCGAAATCCGTTTCTTAGAGGCGGATTTTTGCATTCAAGAACAGGAAGATAAAACCCAATGCTACAAGTTAATAAGCTTTCTTTTGCTTATGATGTCTCTAATGTGTTAGAAGGCCTCTCCTTTGAAGTTGAGAAAGGTGAGCATGTTGCCGTTATGGGAGAAAGTGGCTGTGGCAAGAGCACCTTATTAAAGCTTATATACGGTCTGCTTAGTCCGGGTGAGGGAAATATCCTGTGGGGAAAAGAAGAAGTAAAAGGTCCGTTGTATAAGTTGGTCCCCGGAGAATCTTATATGAAATACTTGTCACAGGAGTTCGATCTGATGCCTTTTACAACGGTATCTGAGAACATCAGTGAACACCTTTCAGTATTCTATCCCGAGGAAATGAAAGCAAGAACAGAAGAGTTGTTGGCAATGATCGAAATGACATCGGATGCCCAGACAAAAGTGAAGAATCTTAGCGGAGGGCAGCAACAGAGAGTAGCACTCGCCAGGGTACTGGCTCAAAAACCGGACGTTCTGCTGCTGGATGAGCCATTTAGCCATATTGACAATTTTCGAAAGAGCAGTTTACGAAGAAACTTGTTTCAATACACAAAGGAAGAAAAGATAACCTGTCTTACGGCCACGCACGATCACATGGACGTACTTCCTTTTGCAGATAGAATCGTTGTACTAAAAGATAAAGAGATCCTTATAGAGGGGCTCACCAGGAGAGTATATGAATCACCCCCAAATTTTTATGTCGCCAGTCTGTTTGGAGAAGCAAATATTTTGCCTATCACCCTTCTGAAATCCTATGCAGATACCAAGCGGAATATCATTGTCTATGCGCACGAATTTAAAGTTGCCAATTCGTCCGGATTAAAGACAATAGTAAAGAAGTTGTTCCCTATGGGTGGTTATTATCTGGTAGAAGGAGAGTCTGAAGATGGCAAGGTTTTCTTTCATTCGGACAAGGAATTGAAATTAGACTCCAAAGTATTCCTCAACGTCTCTATTGAGACCATTAACAAGCGACTAAAAGAGCTCCGTTAGGCCCATAGCAGAGAAGCAATGAATACCGCAATAGCGGCTGTTGTTCCCAGGACCACGGTTCCCAATCCAAACAATTTATACCCTGTTTTTACATTCATCCCGCTCATTTGAGTAACTACCCAAAAGAAGCTGTCATTGGCATGAGAGATCATGGCCGAACCTGCTCCTATAGATACGACCACCAGGGCCTTTTGAATCTCTGATTCATAGCCAAGTGATGTCATCATAGGGGCCAGAATAGACGCTGTGGTTACAAGTGCAACAGTTGAGGATCCCTGTGCTGTTTTTAAGGCTGCCGCAAGCAGAAATGGAAGAAAAATTCCTATGTTGAGATCTTTTAAAGAGTTACCAAGAACTTCGGCAATACCTGACATCTGCAATACAGTGCCAAAAATACCCCCGGCTCCCGTGATCATCAGAATTGAGGCGGCATCTTTAATAGCCTTCCCCACCCATCCTGAGGATGAGAGCATTTCCAAATGAAGTCTTTTGGGCAGAAGCAAGCAGAGGAATACTCCAATAAGAAGCGCTATGACAGGATCGCCCAAGAAGGCGATGAGACTTTGTAAAGGGCCTAACTCAGCTGCCCCACCTTTAATGAAAACTGATTTTAAGACTATGAGAACAATGGGGATCACAATAGGAATGGAAGATCGAACAATTCCCGGTTCTTCAGTAGGTTCCGGCACCAGCTCAACGGCTGTTTCATCTCCCTTATCCGGATCAATATAGGTTTTAGCTGCGAATTTGGTTGCAAAGACCACTGCTGCTCCCAGAGTAATTAAACTAACCGGGATACCTATAGCAATAACCAATCCCAGGTTGGCCCCTAAGATTCCGGCAGCCGCAATGGGTCCGGGTGTAGGTGGCACCATGGTATGCGAAGCCATGAGGCCCAGACCAAGGGCAATGGCGGCACCCGCAAGTGAAAGTCCGGCTTTCCTGCTAAGTCCCTTGCTCAAGGGGTGTAAAAGCATAAATCCACTATCTGCAAATACCGGGATGGAAACAATATACCCAATGAGCCCCATGGCCAAAGGGATACGCTTCTTTCCTATAAGTTTTAATACGCTTTTTGCAATGGTTTGGGCTCCTCCCGTGTGTTCCAGGAAGGCCCCTATGATGACACCCAATACAATGATCAGTCCTATTTTACCTAAGGTGCCCCCAAAACCATCATTGATAGCGGTGGTGATGTCCTGTAAAGGCATGCCGGCAAAAATTCCATAGGCAATAGAGATAATTAATAGCGCAAGAAACGGATGTACCTTAAGTTTGGTAGTTAATACCACTATGAAAAGAACCGCAACTATTAAATAAATAATTTCCATGTAACAAAACATCTATGTTCTTAAAGAACAAGGGGAAATTACATATTTCTGTGGATACAGCCTAAAGAGGAAAAAAAGAAGGATAAGGAGTTATGCTATCTGGGCCAATTCTCTGCCAACATGGCTGCCAATGGCGATCCCCATTCCGCCCAGGCGCACCCCATAGGCTACTCTATCTGTGAGTCGGATCACAATGGGGCCTTTCTGTGAGCCTGTTCCCATAATACCACTCCAGCGATGATCTATCTCAAAAGGGGTGTTGGGTAGGATCGTTTCCCGCATTACCTCCTCCAATTTATCCTGAATATTTGAGGTTAGCCCAAATGTTGTGGTTTCCTCGGTCTTAAAATCCAGGTTTCGGGCCCCACCAAACATGATACGATCCTCAACATTCCTGAAATAATAATACCCTTTATCTAAATGAAAGGTTCCTTTGATCTTAAGTCCTTTTATTGGTTTTGTGATCATAACCTGGGCCCTTGCCGGTACTATATCTTCCTGCAGCCACTCGGCAGCAAAACCGTTGGTTGCCACCAACATTTTTCCTGAACGAAATTCAAAATTATTTACACGAATGGTCACTCCCAATGTATCCTCTTCATAGGATGCTACTTCCATCCCATTCAGAATGTGCACCCCTGCAGCCCGCACTTTTACCAATAACGCCTCCATCATAGATCCGGTGTTGATCTGTGCTTCAAAGGGATTCGTAATATAGGTGTCAATGATCTTTTTAAATCCGAATGTATTGGGATGTAATCGAAACGCAGCTTTTCCAAAAACCGGCTTTAATAACGCATTCACCTCATCTAACCTATCCCGGCATTCAATAAAAAGTTTTTGATCCTTTTCAAAGAAAAGTTCGTGTCCTCCCTTTCTTTGATAATCAATTGCCTTATCTCCAAGGGTAGATCGAAGGAGTTCAATACCGTCCCAGCGATTCTGTACTAACTGCAGGACCTCAGCAGGTGTGTGATGATCAAGGTCTTCCAGGATCTCTGAGATGCTGCCAAAACAAGCAAAACCCGCATTTTTAGTGCTGGCTCCCTGCGGCATGCTGCCCTTTTCCAATAGTAATATCCTGGCCTTTGGAGATTTTTGGCGAAGTGCAAGGGCACAAGACAGGCCTACAATGCCACTGCCAATGATTGTGTAGTCAACATTATCAAACCACGTTTTGTGTTCCCAGTAACTAAGATTCATCGTATAAAAAACTCCGGCCAGGCCGGAGCGTTTGTTAATTGTGTTCGGGTTCCGGATCCATTTTAAAATCTTCCATAAATTTAGTAGTATAATTCCCGGCTAAATAATCCGGATGGTCCATCAGTTGCCTGTGAAACGGGATGGTGGTTTTGATTCCTTCGATCACAAACTCATCGAGCGCCCTTTTCATTTTGTTGATGGCCTCTTCCCTGGTCTGTGCCGTAGTAATAAGCTTGGCTATCATTGAATCATAGTTAGGCGGAATGGTATATCCGCTGTATACATGCGTATCCAGTCTAATTCCATGACCTCCCGGAGTGTGCAATGTTGTGATCTTACCCGGAGATGGCCTAAATCCATGATGTGGATCTTCTGCATTTATCCGGCATTCTATGGCGTGTAATTTTGGATAATAATTCTTACCGGAAATAGGTACTCCGCCTGCAACAAGGATCTGTTCCCTTATAAGGTCGTAATCTACAACCTGTTCTGTAATGGGGTGCTCTACCTGAATACGGGTATTCATTTCCATGAA
>JABDQS010000092.1 GCA_013042125.1 Eudoraea sp. | reverse complement strand
CCATACCACCATCCATTGGCGTCGTATGGTTCGTATTTCAAACCTAACTTCACTGCCCAAAAGAACAAGGCCTTCTTGATACCGGTAAGTTCGGTACCCTTGTTAATTATACTGTCATAAACCTTTTCCAGAAGCCTTGGTACCACCGTCATAACATTAGGTTTAACCTCTTTTAGATTATCACTTATTTTATCGAGACCTTCTGCAAAGTGGATGCTCACACTACAATATTGATACAGGTATAGAATCATTCGTTCAAAAATATGGCAAACAGGCAGGAAACTGAGGGAGTCACTTCCCTTATCAAAAGGCACTCTTAACTCGCTGGCCAAAACATTCGAGACTATATTATCATGAGACAGCATTACCCCTTTAGGTCTGCCTGTGGTGCCTGACGTATAGATCAGTGTTGCCAGGTCTTCCGGCTTCACTGCATTTTTTCTCAGTTCCACTTCCTCCTGGTAACTTGTATCTTCACCCAGGTGCAGTAACTCTGTCCAATGCTTGCAACCGTCTATTTCATCGAAGGAATAAATACCTTTTAAGGAAGGTACTTTTCCCTTAATATTCATAACTTTTTCCAGAACCTCTTCACAGGATACAAAGCAGTAATGGGATTCAGAGTGGTTAAGGATATATTCGTAGTCTTCTTCGGAAACTGTTGGGTAAATGGGTACATTCTGAGCGCCAACTTGTAATACTGCAATGTCTAGTATATTCCACTCCGTTCTATTGGTCATAGAGATCACTGCGATCTTGTCATTTGCCTGAACATCGAGTTTTAATAGTGCCCTGCTCAGCATATTTGCCTTCCTGATGTACTCCTTGGTAGAGGTTGCCACCCATTCTCCCTGGTATTTGGTAATTAAGGCCTTTTCCAGCGGAAAATTTTCTTGTTGGTAGTAAGGGATGTCGAAAAGTCGAGTGACACTTTGCATACTTTTTATTTAATGGTTCTTGCAAAGTAAGAAAAGGGAGCGGGATTTTAAAATGGGATTGTCAAAATTAATAGTGAATTATTATGAATTCGATAAACACATCTCTTTTTAATGGTTAACTATAGGTCTCAGGCTGAATATTAAAATTCTGGACAGAAATTTCCGAAACCCCCTTCTTGCCTTGAACTATGAATTAGATTCCAACCACTTTCTGGCATTGATAAATGCTTCTAGCCACGGGGATACTTCGTCCTTACCTGAAGGATAATATGCCCAATTCCATGGAAAGATGCTTCGTTCTATATGCGGCATGGTGACAAGGTGCCTGCCAGTCTTATCGCAGAGCATGGCCACATTATAATCACTGCCATTAGGATTTGCGGGATATTGATCGTAGCCATAGGTTGCCACAATTCCGTATCGATCTGCGGGGTAGGGCAAAGAGAATTTACCTTCACCATGAGATATCCATACCCCCAACGTAGAGCCTTCCAGGGTCGATAACATCACTGAATTATTTTTTTCGACACGTACCGATGTAAAATTGCTTTCGTGCTTGTTTGAGTCGTTGTAGGTCATTTTACCATGTACCTCATGTTCAGGATTTATAAGGTCTAACTCCATAAACAGCTGGCAACCATTACAAATACCTACAGATAAGGTATCTTGTCTGCCAAAGAAATTTTTCAGGGCATTACGGGCTTTGTCATTGTATTTAAAAGCTCCTGCCCAACCTTTGGCACTGCCCAGTACGTCCGAGTTCGAAAACCCGCCTACAGCACCTATAAAACTGATCTCTTCCAGGGTCTCCCTTCCGGAAATAAGATCTGTCATGTGAACATCTTTTACATCGAATCCGGCTAAGAACATGGCATTGGCCATTTCACGTTCAGAATTACTCCCTTTCTCCCGCAAGATCGCTGCCTTGGGTCTAATCCCCTTGATATTTGGTAACTGTCCCTTGAAATCCTTCGGAAAGTGATACAGCAGGGGCTGATGCTTATAATTTTGATACCGCTGTTTTGCCAGACCCTGAGCGGTTTGTTTACTATCCAATAAATAGGAGGTTTTGTACCAGATATCGCGCTGAGCATATACATCGATCTTCAGATCATCTTTTCCATTGGATAGAAGCAGCTGGGGATCTGAGTTTACTGTTCCTATCTTTTGGAAATCCACACCTGCTTTTGATAGAACTTTTTCAATGGAGGTATCCCAAGCCTGAAGAACGATTCCTGCATTTTCAGCAAAAAGCAATTTTGTGGTATCCGATTCCCCTAAAGAAGAAAGATCTATATGTGCCCCAAGGTTATTATCGGCAAAGCACATTTCGAGCAAGGTGGTGATGAGTCCGCCCGAAGACACGTCATGTCCGGCTACAATTTGCTCATTCTTTATAAGTTGTTGCAGAACATTAAAAGCTTTTTTAAAGTAAGCAGCGTCTGATATTGAAGGGGCTGTTTGCCCCACTTTGTTAAGCACTTGCGCAAATGAAGATCCCCCAATCGTATACTGGTCCTTAGACAGGTTCAGGTAATACACCGGACCTCCATTTAATTGGAATACGGGTTCTACTACTTTTGTAATATCACTGCAATGACCGGCCGCAGATATAATTACGGTGCCGGGAGACAGTACTTCCTGTTCCCGGTATTTTTGTTTCATTGAAAGTGAATCCTTCCCGGTGGGCACGTTAATGCCCAGAGCAATTGCAAAGTCTGAAACAGCCGTAACCGCCTCATACAGCCTTGCATCTTCTCCAGGATTTCTGCAGGGCCACATCCAGTTGGCTGATAATGAGACGGAGGCAAGCCCATCTTCCAAAGGGGCCCAGACTAAATTGGTCAATGCCTCTGCAATGCTGTTAAGACTGCCTGCCTCCGGATTTATCAAACCCGAGATGGGAGAATGTCCAAGGGAGGTGGCAATTCCCTCTTTACCTTTAAAATCCATTGCCATCACCCCTACATTATTCAGGGGAAGTTGTAAGGGTCCTGCACATTGTTGTTTTGCGACTCTGCCACCAACACATCGATCTACTTTATTGGTAAGCCAATCTTTGCATCCAACGGCCTCCAATTGTAAAACACTTTCAAGATATTTTTTAAAATTATCAAGGCTATACTTGGGATTCTTGTAGTTTCTTTGAACCGAGACATCTGTCATTATGGTCTTTGGGGAACTGCCAAACATATCTGCCAGCTCCAGATCCATTGGTTTTTCATTCTTTTTGGAAGAAGTAAATGAAAAACGATGGTCTCCTGTTGCAATACCAACCTCATACATTGGGGATCTTTCCCTGGCCGCGATCCTTGCCAGAAAATCACTATCCTTGGTGCTGATCACAAGCCCCATACGTTCCTGAGATTCGTTCCCTATGATCTCTTTGGCAGATAGGGTAGGGTCTCCAATGGGTAGTTTATCCATATCTATAGCCCCTCCTGTTTCTTCCACAAGTTCTGACAGGCAGTTGAGGTGTCCGCCCGCTCCATGATCATGTATGGATACTACGGGATTGGTTTCATTTTCTACCAACCCACGTATGGCGTTGGCAGCTCTTTTTTGCATTTCAGGGTTAGACCTTTGTACAGCATTGAGTTCAATGGCTGTACTAAACTCGCCGGTATCTGCACTGGATACAGCCGCTCCCCCCATACCAATACGATAGTTATCTCCTCCAAGCAGTACGATCTTATCGCCTTTTTTAGGTTTATCCTTTAACGCTTGTGATGCTTTTCCATATCCGATCCCACCGGCCATCATGATCACCTTGTCATATGCCAGCATCCTTTGATGTTCCTTATGCTCAAAGGTTAACACCGAACCGGCAATTAAAGGCTGACCAAATTTGTTGCCAAAATCCGAAGCTCCATTTGATGCTTTTATAAGAATATCCATTGGAGTTTGATACAACCATGGCCTTTCTTCAACCCCATCTTCCCAGGATCTCCCTGCCTCCAGTCTGGAGTAGGAGGTCATATAAACGGCTGTACCTGCCAGGGGCAAAGATCCTTTGCCTCCAGCCAATCTGTCTCGTATCTCACCTCCGGAGCCCGTGGCAGCGCCATTGAATGGTTCTACCGTTGTTGGAAAATTATGTGTTTCAGCTTTCAGAGAGAGGACAGAATCAAAGGATGTTTCCTTATAGAAATCTGGTTTATCCGGAGAGGCAGGAGCAAACTGGGTTACCCGCGGACCTTTTACGAAAGCAACATTATCCTTATAAGCCGAAACAATGGTATTTGGGTGAGTTTCTGACGTTTTTCTGATCAGTTTAAAAAGTGAAGAGGGCTTCTCCTTTCCGTCAATGACAAAAACACCGTTAAAGATCTTGTGTCTGCAATGTTCTGAGTTCACCTGACTGAATCCAAATACCTCCGAATCTGTGAGTGGTCTGCCTAATTTTTCAGACAATGTTTCCAAATACTCAATTTCTTCTTCGCTCAATGCCAGGCCTTCCTGTTTATTATAGGCAGCAATATCCTCAATTGGTAAAATAGATTCCGGTTTTATTGCTATGGTGAAAATATCCTGGGTAAGGCCATTATATTTTTGTGACAGCATGGGATCAAAGGCTTTGAAATCTTCCTCAATCCTTTTAAATTCCTCGATTCTAACGATATCTGAGACCCCCATGTTTTGGGTAATCTCCGTGGCATTTGTACTCCAGGGGGTGATCATTGCGGCTCTGGGACCTACAAAAAAAGCGTCAATAGACGCTGATGAAAGGCAGGGAAGATCACCAAATAACCACGTTAATTTTGCTTTATCCAGATCACTAAGCGTGGCATGCGCTTCTACTGCAAATATTTTTAATGACGGATCCCCGAAGAAATAGATCATGTGCGAGGTTAGTTGAGGGTTTTAAGAAGCCACAAATTTACACTAATTCTGTGTTTTATTAATGGCGAATATTGAACAGTTTTCAAGGGTGATTGTTCATTACTTTTTTCTTCCGGATTCCTTGTAAGCTTAGGCTCTTTGCAACAAAGCGATATAAAATCCGTCAAAACCAGAGCTGTGTGCATATATATGTTG
>JABDQS010000087.1 GCA_013042125.1 Eudoraea sp. | reverse complement strand
ACTTATAAACTCGTTTTACGCGTGAAGAGATCCCGGTAATAAGCTCATAGGAGATCGTATTTGCATATGCGGCAAAGACCTCTGCCGATTGCTCTTTTCCAAAAATGGTAACTTCATCTCCTTCCCTGCATTCAATACCAGTTACATCTACCATGAGCATATCCATACATACATTCCCTATAATAGGAGCTTTTTTGCCATGAATGATGACTGAAGCCTTACCCTTACCGTACTGCCTGCCTATTCCGTCTGCATGGCCAAGTGGCAGGGTAGCTGTGGTCCTGGCGCCTTCTGAGCGATAGGCCCGGTTATAGCCCACACTCTCATTTGGTTCAATTTTGTGCAATTGTGAAATGATCGTTTTTAAGGAAACTACCGGCTTTAACAAGGGATCTATGGCAGGGTCGTTTCCATACCCATAGAGCCCAATACCGCTACGCACCATATCCCATTGCGCCTCCGGGTAGTTTAATACCCCCGAGGTGTTTAGCAGGTGTTTTATTGGGATAGGCCCTAAAGCTGCTTCGGCATCTTTCACGATCTTTTCAAATCCTGCAATTTGACGTTTTGTAAATGCTTGTTCCGAGGCATCTTCTGAGGCTGCTAAATGGGAAAAGATCCCTTTGATCTTTAAGACCTTCGAGTCATTGATTTCATTGGCAATATGTTCAATATCATTCTCCCAAAAGCCCAGCCTGTTTAATCCTGTATTAAACTTTAGATGAACGGGATATTCTTTTTGCCCTGAGTTTTTCGCACTCAAATGAAAGGCCCTCAATATTCTGGGACTGTATATACTTGGTTCCAGGCAATGCTCTATCAGCAGCTCAAAATTGGTCACTTGTGGATGTAAAACAAGAATGGGGAGTTGTATACCGGCTTTACGCAAGTGTACTCCCTCCGGCACATAGGCCACTGCCAGGGCATCTGCCTTAAGAGAGGCTAACTTTTTTGCAATGATCAGCGGATCACTGCCATAGCCGAAGGCTTTTACAATTCCCATGAATTTAGTGGAGGAATTTAGTCTGGAACGAAGGAAATGATAATTGTGCTCCAGGGCACCCAGATCAATTTGTAGCACTGTTTCACTCAACTTAGGCATAGAAACTTTTTAAACCCGGAATAAACCCCATTGTAATACAGATATACGTTTTTATTTCTTTTTAGATCTCCTCTGTTTTTTGGACGTGGAAAGTTCAATTACTTCTTCTGACTTTACATCCATCATGCTAACTTTTTCCTTTAACATGGCCTTATAAAAAGCGGCCCTGCTCAAAGGTTCATATTCTTCCGTTTCACCCAACAGGACAAGATTGTCATTATCGGATTTTCGAAAACTGTAGTTCGCTAAATTTCCCGTGCGTGTACAAACAGCATGAACCTTGGTGACGTATTCTGCAGTAGCCATTAAAGCCGGCATTGGGCCAAAAGGATTTCCTTTGAAATCCATATCGAGTCCGGCTACTACTACCCGTATTCCACTGTTGGCCAGATCGTTACAGACGGTGACGATCTCATCATCGAAGAATTGTGCTTCATCAATCCCTACCACATCGCAGCCATCTGCCAAAAGCCTGATATTGGCTGCTGCCGGCACCGGAGTAGACCTGATCTCATTTTCATCGTGAGATACAACACGTTCATCATGGTATCTCGTATCTACGATGGGTTTAAAGATCTCAACTTTTTGTTTCGCAAATTGAGCGCGTTTCAGCCTGCGGATGAGCTCCTCTGTCTTACCCGAAAACATGGATCCACTGATCACTTCAATCCACCCAAATTGTTCTTTATGATTAACAGTGTTTTCGAGAAACATTTTGTAATTTTAGACGAAATATGTGATTTCATCCGTTAGTAATATAGAAGTATAAAAGTATTAAAAAAGATAGACCTTTACAGGGCAGAAAAATAAAAAGAAATGAAGCGTAAATTGAAAGAGGAATTGGTGAAGTTGTCTACGGAGATCATTACTTCACATGACATGAATAATATTCCTGAATTGTATGAGGCAGCAAGGACCTTATATGAGAAATTGGCAGTCTTGAAGTTTATTGAAGAGAAATTGAACGATGTTGAAATAGACGTTTCAAAGAATGTGATTGCTTCAAAATTCGAGAAAATGGCCAGTGCCGTTATAGATGGTAACACAAGGGTTCCAGAGAGTAACCCGCATGAAGAGGACATCATGATCCCGGGTATAGATACCATAAAACACATGGTCTCCGAGATGCCCAAGGATGCCAATATTGAGCAACTTTTTGCAGAATTTGTGGCAAAGACCGAAGTCATCAAAAATGACAAGAATGAAGTTACTCCAGATAAGGAAACACTTTCAAAAAGTACCAAAGGCAAATCGTTGAACGATACGCATACCGGAAAAGAGATGGTAGTAGGATTAAATGATCGACTGGCATTTGTGAAACACCTTTTCAATGATAGTACAGAGGAATTCAACCGCGTTTTATCTCAGTTAAATACCATAGAGAGCCAGGACAGATCTATAGCCTTTATCGAAAATATGGTAAAACCCGAATACAACAACTGGGAAGGGAAAGAAGAGTATGCTGCTCGATTTATCGCTTTGGTGGAGCGTCGGTTTTCCTGAGTAGCAGAGACATTTAAAAAAGTATTGGCCGAAAGTTAAGAATATAGCTTTCGGCTTCTTATTTTTAACAAACAGCAATTCGTTCATGGGAGCATTATATCTGGTACCCACCCCTATAGGAAACTTGGAGGACATCACCCTAAGAGCTATTAAAGTGCTAAAGGAAGCAGATCTTATCCTGGCTGAGGATACCCGAACCAGTGGTAAACTTTTGAAACACTACGAGATCAGTTCCCCCATGCAGTCGCATCATATGCATAACGAACACAAGATCGTGGGCCAGATCGTAGACAGATTAAAGGGCGGAGATACCATTGCGTTGATATCAGATGCCGGGACCCCCGGAATTTCTGATCCGGGATTCCTGCTTACCCGTGCATGCATAGAAGAAGGAATATCCGTGGAATGCCTGCCCGGCGCCACAGCCCTGATCCCGGCTTTGGTGAATAGTGGACTTCCTTCAGACCGTTTTGTTTTCGAGGGCTTCCTCCCTGTAAAGAAAGGAAGGCAAACCAAATTAAAGATTTTGGCAGAGGAAACCCGCACCATGATCTTCTATGAATCTCCCCACAAACTCCTTAAAACTCTGGAACAGTTCATTACCTATTTTGGGCCAGACCGGCCCGCATCTGTCTCCAGAGAGCTTACAAAGTTGTATGAAGAGACCGTGCGTGGCACTTTAGCTGAAGTGCTGGCGTATTATACCACTCATCCTGTGAAAGGTGAATTTGTGTTAGTGGTTGGCGGGAAGAAATAGTTGTCTTTACTGTTCTTAAAAGTTGTATTTTTTCCGTATGATTTTTCCATGGGGTATCGCTTTTTTTACGGTAGTGGCGGTCTTTTTCCTGGATCGTTGGGAAAATAAACACATCAAATCCCTGTTCGATTGGGTTCCTGCTATTTTACTTGCATATATAATCCCTGCCATTATCTCCCAGCTGGCGAATGTAGATTATTCACAAGCCCCTATTCATGATTTTAGCCGGGATTATTTTATCCCCCTGGCAATTGTGGCCGTGATGAGCAGTTTATCGTTGGGACAACTCAGGTCCATAGGATGGAAGCCTATTTTACTCTTTGCCAGTGGTTCTGTCTTTATTGCTCTCTTCCCGTTCTTTCTGGCAATAACATTCCTGGAAACCGATTTTATTTCCGGTACCCTTATTTCCGAGGGATATTGGAAAGGCATTCCGCCAATAGTGGGTAGTTGGATAGGGGGCAGTACAAGTCAATTGGTTCTTAAAGAATTAGTGGATTGCCCTGAAGATATATTCCTTTCTGTTCTGGTAATGGACAACATACTTGTTAATATATGGACCATCCTCATGTTCCAATCTATAAAAGGGAGTAGCGCACTAAATAAGAAGTTTAAGATCACAGATCTTGGGTTCCCCGAAAGTATGCGTTTTAGCAGCACTAAGTCGCTTTCTCCCTGGCTGGTTATTCTGGTACTGATTGTTTCGGTTTTATTAATGAATGAACTCCTGAACAGCTTTATTGCCAAGGTCATTGTTCTTTCCTTGATCGGACTGGCGATCAGCAACCTATGGCCACAGTGGAATTTTAAATTCGCCTTAAAATTTGGGGCAATTCTTATCCTGATCGTGATGGCCATCCTGGGACTAAAGTTACAATTTGCTACCCTTGGATTTAATACTTCCTTTTTAGTATTTCTTGTTGTATGGCTGATAGGGCATTTTATTTTTATGACCATTATTGCCAAGCTGTTGAACATCAATATGGCCTGGGTCCCTATTGCGAGTATGGCCAATGTGGGGGGTATAGCTACAGCCCCGGCAGTAACGGCAGCCTATGAAAAGAAATGGATGCCGCATGCGGTAGTACTTGCCATTCTGAGTATGGCTACCGGCACCTTTTGGGGAATGCTCACTATTTATTTGTTAGAGCACTTTCTACTTTTTTAAAGCTGACTTTGCTAAACGTGTTTCCCTTTTTCCCAACCGTGTTTCCCAAGGTATTGCTCCCCGCTTTCAACGGCTCCTTGTTCTATAGTGGTTCCCATGGAATCGTTCCACCGGTTGAGGTAACCAAAAAGAGCGATCACCCCTAACATCTCCACGATCTCACCTTCATTCCAATACTTGTACAATGCTGCTTTAGTGCTTTCATCAACTGCATTGGGCACTTGAGATGCTTCCAGTGAAAAATTCAGGGCAGCGCGTTCTGCATCAGAAAAAGCAGGATGGGTCCTGTATTCCCAGATATTATCTAATTGCTCCTGCTCCGCTCCGTAGCGCTCAGCAGCCCGGATGGCATGGGCCTGGCAATACCTGCAACCTGTGGCATTGCTGCTTACCCAGGCGATCATTCTCTTTAAGGCCGAAGTAACCCTCCCTTTGTTTTCCATCACGGCCTTATTCAAATTTATAAAGGCCTTGGAGATCGCCGGCCTGTGCTGCATCGTAAGAATAGAATTAGGACAAAAGCCCAGCGTTTCATTAAAAAATGAAGCTAATTCTTGAGTTTCAGAATCGTATTCAGGAGAAAGCGGATTGACCAGTGGCATAGGATCTTTTTTATAGTTATTGTTGTAATTTTGAGGTAACAAGAAACAAAAAAAAACAGTATGACAAATCATATCACTACCAAATGGATGGGCAATATGGTCTTTGAGACCAATAATCCATCGGGCCACAAATTTCTTATGGACGCAGAAGCAGAATTTGGGGGGGAAGGAAAAGGATTCAGACCAAAAGCACTGATGTTGTCCTCCCTGGCCGGATGCTCCGGTTTAGATGTGGCGTCCCTTATAAAGAAAATGAAATTACAGGTAGATAAATTTCATATTGAGACCTTTGCTGAGCTCACAGACGAGCACCCTAAATACTACAATGAAGTAAAAGTAGAGTACCATTTTTACGGAGCTGATCTGGATGAGAAAAAACTTCAGCGAGCGGTAGACCTGTCTGTTGAAAGGTATTGCGGGGTAATGGAAATGTTTCGAAAATTTGCTTCGGTCTCTACGGAGATCATTTTCCATAAATCCTGAATTAATACCGTAGTAAGGCCATCCTCTGATTTCTAACTATAAAACCGGCATTGCATAGAATCTGCATCTTCTAATAGTACCTTATGAGCCCCAAAGAAAATTCACAGATGCGCTGGACGTTACGACCCAAACCCGAAGAAGTTGCCGTCACGGAATTAAGGGAGGCATTAAAAGTGAGCCCATTGGTGGCTACTCTTTTATTACAAAGAGGTATAAGCACATACGAGGAAGCACTTAATTTCTTCCGGCCAGAACTGAAAGACCTCCATGATCCTTTTCTGATGAAGGATATGGATAAGGCAGTAGAGCGAATAGAACAGGCAATTTTAAAGGAGCAAAATATTTTGGTATACGGGGATTATGATGTGGATGGCACTACGGCCGTTGCACTGTTATCTTCCTATCTCCTGGCATCCTATCCAAGGGTTGCGACCTATATTCCGGATCGGTATACTGAAGGTTATGGTATCTCTATGGCCGGGATCGATTTTGCGGACGACAATGAGATAGACCTCATCATTGCCCTGGATTGTGGTATTAAGGCCATTGATAAAGTTTCTTATGCCAAGGAGAAAGGGATCGACTTTATAATTTGCGATCATCACAGGCCCGGAGAACAATTGCCAGGAGCAGTGGCGGTGCTGGATCCCAAACGAGAAGATTGTACCTATCCGTATAACGAATTATGTGGTTGCGGTATTGGATTTAAATTGATACAGGCCATGGAATTCCGCAAGGGCAGATCTATAGAGGGTCTGATCCCATATCTCGATCTGGTAGCTACGGCCATTGCCGCAGACATTGTACCAATGACCGGGGAGAACAGGGTTTTGGCATATTATGGTCTCAGGGTAATTAACTCATCTCCGCGTCCCGGATTTAAAGCCATCTTAAAGGCTCTGAAAAAAACTGTCCTTACCATCACCGATGTGGTCTTTGTAATTGCACCACGGATCAATGCCGCGGGCAGGATGGAACATGGGAGGTATGCCGTTGCACTCTTGTCAGAGACCAATATGGCAAACGCGGAAGAAATGGCCGGCAAGATCGAAGTATTTAATACGGACCGGCGTGGATTAGATCAGGAGATCACCGCTGAGGCCCTGGAGCAGATACAGGAAAATAAAGAAGAAGAAAGATTTACTTCGGTGGTTTACAAAGAATCCTGGCATAAAGGGGTCATAGGGATTGTTGCTTCACGGCTCACCGAGACCTATTACAGGCCCACCCTGGTGTTTACCAAAAGTGGTAATAAATTAGCTGCTTCCGCACGTTCGGTGCGGGGGTTTGATGTGTATAATGCTTTGGAATTATGTCAGGATCACCTGGAACAATTCGGGGGTCATAAATATGCAGCAGGGCTTACACTTCTTGAGGCCCAATACAACGACTTTAAAGCAGAATTTGAAAAAGTTGTAGCGGGTAGTATAGACCCTATGCTACTTAAACCTGAGATTACCATAGACGTAGAAATTATGTTATCTGAGATAACTCCTAAACTAATGCGGATCCTCAGCCAGTTTGCTCCTTTTGGCCCCGGAAATATGAAGCCTGTATTTTTATCTCATCACCTTCAGGATACGGGTTATGCCAAAGGTGTAGGAGAAGATAACAAGCATTTAAAACTCGCAGTTAAACAACATACGCCACAACCCATAGGAGCCATCGGTTTTGGCCTTGGCGATAAATTAGCCGTGG
This sequence comes from Eudoraea sp., assembly GCA_013042125.1. Lineage (GTDB taxonomy): Bacteria > Bacteroidota > Bacteroidia > Flavobacteriales > Flavobacteriaceae > Muriicola. The sequence continues at coordinate 19,317 of JABDQS010000087.1, read as the reverse complement.
TAGCGGACAAGAGAGAATTCAGTGCGGTTTATACCCTGGAAGAAAATGTCTGGAATGGCACCGTAAATTTACAATTGAAACTCAAGGACCTCAGAGCATCCTAAGGGGTATACTTTTCGAGCCGAAAGTTGGGCCCATCCAGCACTCCATAGGTATAATGGTTTATCCAGTCACCTAAATTTATATAGGTAGATTCCTCATTCAGCTTTATTTCCAGAGGTAAATGACGATGTCCGAACACAAAGAAATCGAAATGATCCTGAGATAATTTCCGCTTTGCATACTGAACCAGCCATTCATTTTCCTCTCCCAGAAATTCCTTGTCCTCTTCGCCGGAGATCAATTTATTCCTTACCGAAAAATACTGGGCCAATCGCACGCCCCAATCCGGGTGTAGCCAGCGAAAGAACCACTTGGCTACTGAGTTGGTAAATACCTTCTTCATTCTCTTATACCCTTTATCATGAGGGCCCAGCCCATCACCATGCCCAATAAAGAATCTTTTTGAATTGATCTCAAATTGTTCCGGCTTATGAAATACGGGGATCCCCAGTTCTTCCTGAAAATACCCGTTCATCCACAGATCGTGGTTGCCGGCAAAAAAATATACAGGAATACCATTATCCGTGATCTCAGCCAGGGTACCCAGAGTACGCACAAATCCTTTTGGGACCACAGTCTTATACTCAAACCAAAAATCAAAAAGGTCGCCTAATAGAAAAATAGCCGCGGCATCTTTTTTTACATGCCTTAACCAGGAGACAAAAATTCGTTCTCTTTCAGCACTTTTTTCTCTGGTAGGAGCCCCTAAATGATTATCACTGGCAAAGTAGATCTTCTTTCCTTTCGGTACGAGAATTTGCTTCATTTGGGTATAAAGATAGGAAAAACGTTAGGGGATTTAAGTATTGTCCTCTGAGAACCATTCGGCATATGCCGTCTCTGTTTCCCTTAATTTTATGGAATGCAGTTGTAGATTTTTTGGTAATCTCTTTTTGATCTTATCTGCAAAATGGATCACCATGTTTTCGCTGGTGGGCTGATAATCGGCTAAGATCACTTTATGACCCCGGGTTTCCAACTCTCTGGCCAATTCCAGATGCGGGGTATTTTTATTGAATACTGTAGCATGATCGAAAGGATCAACTACCTCCTCTTTTACTATCTTCTTAAGATCTCCAAAATCTATTACCATACCCAGTTTTACGGCATCTTTTTCTGTCACAGGAGTTCCTATGACCGTAACAGCTAACTTATAACTATGTCCATGGACATTTTTACATTTCCCATCGTAACCATATAAGGCGTGGCCCGTTTCAAAACTAAACTCCTTGGTTACTCGTATCTTGCTCATGTGCGATTTCCTTAAAAGACAAAGGTAGGAATTCTTTAAAAGGAAGACCTTTTTAATTGCACGGGCCCTTTAGTCCTTTTTATGGATCGCAACACCCTTTTTTGGTTTTTTCAGTCCAAAGAGTGGCCTTATGAGTTTCCACCTTCGTATGAATAGCTCATAGATGATCCAGGAGCCACCAAAAGTGGCAATGGTAAGGATCATGAATTTTGGAAAAAGTCCCCAGGACAGATCCATTATATAGTAGCCCGCAATTATGGTGACCGTTTGATGCAGGATGTAGAAAGGATATACGGCTTCGTTGGAATAGGTCAGTCTTCTGCTTTGTTTGTTCAAATAACGCGCAGCATATCCAAAAAGTGCAAGGATCCATGACCATAGATTGAAGACCTTCAGAAAGGCTTCTACAAAATGCTCCCAAACCGAGTCTTCAAAGGTCATTATCAAGCCCAGGAACAGGGTAAAACCTACTAGTCCACAAACAAGATAAAATCTCCGATTTTCGGTGACTGTTTTCCAGAATTCTTCTTTTACAGAGATCAGCAGGAATCCAAAGAAAAACAAGGCTGAATAATTTATGATCGCGAACCAATCGCCTATTAGGGCGTGCGTTATGTCAAAAAAAGGTTCCACCAGAGATTCAAACAGATACAGTGGCAGGATGAACCAAAAAAGGCCATATTTGTTCTCAACCTTGCTTTTAATCCATAAAATAAATCTGTTTCCTGGATGCTTGCGTAAGTAAAGAAACACAGGGAGAAGGACCAGTGAGAAAAGCAAGAGATACGGTAAGAACCAGAGGTGGTGCCAGCTCATATTACCCTCCGGATAGATCCCAATAAAGGCTTGGGAAGGCCAAAAATCAAAATAGGACCCAACAAATTGCCCGTTCACAATTCTTTCTATATAGACCTGTGGGGGAACTATCAAAAGCATACCCACCGCCAACGGAAGGTATAATCTTTTTAAACGCTCCATACTGAATTGCAGGGCCGATCTTTTATTTAATGCGTAAAATGTGCCCATTCCGGAAATAACAAAAAGTATAGGTAGTCTCCATTGGTTAAGGAATAACATTGGGTAACGCAGCCATGAATATTCCACATTGTTTTTAATATGCCATCCCCACGGAACAAAAAACATCCCAACATGGTAAAAGATAAGCAATCCAAAAACCAGAACCCGTAACCAATCCAGATCATGTCGTCTCATACTATTTGCTTTTACACAAAGGTATTCTTAAACCATATTCGTTGTCATCCTTTGTGTTGAATGACAAGGTTTTGTGGCGAATAACAAGGTATTCTGCTATTGTTGCAACCTCGACTCAAATGCAGGGATCATATTTCTTGAGACAGGGATGGGGCTAGGTGCATGTTGTAAGGTAAGTTGGTACCCTTGGGCATTGCCTTTTACATGTTCCAGGAATGAGAGGTTTACTATATACGAACGATGTGTTCTAACGATCTGGTCTATGACGCCCAGTTGCTTTTCAAATTCCTTGATGGTGATCCTTTTTAAAATTTGAATAGGATCATTGCCGGTATACATGTACAACATCAGGTAATTTCCTTCTGCTTTGGCAAATAGAAATTGATCTATTTCGAGATCGAACCTGTCCATTTTAACCTGTGTTTCAATAGGCACAATTTCAGGCTTGTTAGGGGCTTTGAATACCCTGCGTGAGCGTTCGAGTAAATTAGCTTCTTTAATATAACGGGCATTTAATCTGTTGGAATTTACTGATACAATAATGCTCACCAGAAGTATTCCGACTAAAAATGTATTTCCGACTTCCTCTCTGAAATACCCCCAGGACCAATTATTGGGATTGTCGTAAATGAGGTCTCTGATCAGGAATTGGCCTATGCCAATAAGCAAGAGATAGATACTTAGAAAAACGAGATCCTTCCCTATGGTCCAGCGTTCATCAATGGAAGTTGAAAAATGGATATAAGGATACATAAGTAGCAGGATCATAATAGGCATAAACGCATGTATAAAACTGATCCAGAAATAATCCATCCTATGCTCGGATGTGTTTACATTAAATGGCGTGAAGAAGTAATTAAAAAAAAAGGCCAATAGGAAGATGGCCAAACCAAACTGAATAATAGATCTCCCTCTGAAATAAAAGGGATAGGGGGTGCTTAAAAATTTTCTAATAGACAAATTCACCGCAATTCTATTAACAGAGTTGGTATACTATTTCTTTTTAAAGGCCTCCAGTGCTTTCTTGGTATGTGGCGACAGGGCAAGGCTACCTGTGATCGCTGCTCTTTCTGTTAAGAGTTGTGCCCAATGGTCAGTTCCTTTCCATAGAACTTTCTTGAGTTCACGAAGTGCTTCCTGGTTATACCCTCCCAGTTGAGACGTAAAATAATCGAGTTCTTTATCCATCTCCTTTATTGTGTTGAAGACCTTTGAGAACAAACCTTTATCCCTGGCCCAGTAAGCATTTTTCCATTCTGTTGGTGCCAATGACATTTCAGACAAACCAGACACTCCTATTTTTCGTTCCACAGCCGGAGCAATAACAAGTGGGGCTATACCAATGGTCAGTTCAGAAAGTCTTACCGAGGCATCCTCAGAGGCAAAGACATAGTCGCAACCGGCAATAAGTCCAACACCCCCACCAACGGCCTTTCCCTGCACTCTTCCAATGATGGGTTGAGAACAGCTCCGCATAGCATTCAGGACATGGGCGAACCCACTAAAGAAGACATTGCCCTCTTCCTGGCTAGAAACAGCCATTAGTTCTTTAAATGAAGCTCCTGCACAAAAAGGACCATCTCCTTCCGATCGTAAAACAATCAGGGAAACGTCTTTGTTTTGTGAAAGCTCATTCAAAGTGTTGGTAAGGCGCTGTAGTAATTCAGAAACAAAGGAATTACTTGCCGGATGGCCGAATTCTACAGAGGCAACTTTATTTTGAATAGTGGTGTACAGACTACCATTTGTTCTGGAAGTTCCCATGGATTCTTGATTTTCTCAAAATTACATCTTTTGCAATAGCGGACGAAATTTTGCCCTGAACTTCCATACAAGTGCTCCTCCTCGGATGATCATCCAAACCGTTATTGCTATCCAAATACCATAGAGACCAAGGTTAAAAAGGTTCCCTAAATACAGCGTTGGGATGAATCCCAGAAAGGTGGCCACAAGCAGCACGTTTCTCAGGTATTTCATTTCACCGAGACCTTTGAAAAGTCCATCGAAAACAAAAGCAACAGTATTCATGGGGAGCGCCAGAATTACAATAAAGAAAATAGAATAAAAAGTTTGCAATACATTGATATCATTTGAGAACAGGGCACCTAAAGGCCGGTAAAGTAGTACACCAATTGCCATTAATACTAAACTTACGGCAACACCATAAAGAATTATTTGTTTGGCAAGTTTCCATAAGTTGGGATAGTCCCTGGCACCAAGCAGGCGCCCACCCATTATATTGCCTGCGGCCGCATATCCATCAATAAAAAATGCTGAGAACAGCCATAGATTAATGGCAATAGTATGAGCGCCGATAAACTTGTCGCCCAATGCAGTAGCCTCCCTAACGGCAAGAACCAAGGTAATATTAAGGGCAATTGTCCGTACAAATAAATTCAGACTCATCCCTACCAATCTGCCGAGTTCCGGATGTAATGGCAGTCTTGGTACCAGAGAAATATCAGTTTTTGTGATAAGAAGATACAATGCCATTATAGCCATCACACCCTGAGCAATAAGGCTGGCCCAGGCAGCACCCTCTAAATACATGGGTGTTATTATTCCTTCAATGCCATACACCAGGGCAAAATCGAGGCCAATATTTAGGACAGCTCCTACTATGGCGATCATCATAGGCCAGTAGGTATTCTGCAGTCCCCTGAAAATGCCCATGATGGCAAATACCAAGAGGGTAAGGGGAAAGCCCCAGACCCTGATAGAATAATAAGAAACACAGAATTCCAGGATCTTGCCTTTGGCATTTAAAAGCATAAATATTTCTTCTACCACAAAGATGGTGGCAATAAGGATCAGGACACTCAAAAGCAGATTCAGACATATGGCCTGAGCGGGAAGATTGGCCACCTGTTGCAGCTTTCCTGCCCCAAGATATTGAGAAATGATGGCTGAAATGGCACTTCTGGTCTGCCCCAGTATCCAAATAAGCATTGATAGAAAGGCCCCTACAATACCCACAGCCGCCAGAGATTCCAGGCCATTCACAGGAATATTTCCAACAATGGCGGTATCTGTTATTGACAGAACTGGCTCCGCAATACCTGCTATGGTAGCCGGGAGAGCTAATTTGTTAATGGTCTTAAATGATACTACGGTTTTCAAAAATTGGAGATTATAGTACTAGTTCATAACAATAAAAGGGATGAATACTTTGTTTTGGGAAATATACAGTTCCTAGTTTTTGATACCCGCGGGTCTCATAAAAACGCTGATTTCGTTTATTCTTGCTAAAGGTATCTAAACGTATAGAAGTATACTGCTTATCACGGGCTTTCTGTTCGGCGGCATCCATGAGCAACCTTGCCTTGCCTTTACCCTGATGTTCCGGAAGAATCGCCAAGCGATGAATGTAAAGATTATTTGTATTGGGAGTGAGCCATTCAACATCGGCGTATTCTTCGTCCATCAAGGAAGAGATAGCGATACACCCCTGTATAGTGGATTGATGCTCTAGCACAAAAAGTTCGCTCCTTGCTATATCTTTCATAAAGGCTTCTTTAGAAGGATAGTGGTCATTCCATTGAAATATTCCCTTGCTGATCATATGCTGAGCACAGGCTTTCGAGAGATCCAGGATCTGGGGAATTTCTTCTATCTTTGCAGGCCGGATCATCTATTCATACCAATTTATCCGTAAATTTATAGTATTAATCGCTAACCATTATGAAGAACATATTAGTACCCATTGGAACCTCACCAAATTCTCATGAAACACTTCAATATGCCGTAGATCTGGCCTCTAAATTTTCTTCACAGGTGTATGTAATGGAAGTGTTCAGTGTTACCAAGGGAGCGGGAAATTTAAAAGATATTTCGGCCAAGGTAGAACGAAGTGGAAAAGAAAGACTTAAGGAGGTCATCAACAAGGTTGACGCTAAAAAAGTTGAAATCAAAATAACCACCTATAACGGGGACCTCGTAGACGGACTCAAAGAGATCGATACTGAACTTGGGATAGATCTGTTGGTAATTGCCCCGAGAAGTAATGATGTTAAAGAAGAACTTTATTTAGGCTATACCTCGGGAAAGATTATAAAAAGAACAGATATCCCGACACTAATAGTTCCTAAAGGAACAAAATTCACTCCTTTTAAAACTATCCTTGTGGGATTTAAGTCGGGTGTGCTAAAAAGAAAACGCATCATTAATCCGCTTATTGATATCAAGAAAAAATTTCGGTCCAAGATCCATTTATTACTGGTAAAGACCCCAGGATATGTAGACAGTGACCTTAAGGTAAATACGGCCTTGATGGATATCAGTTCTCAGTTAACATTGGCAGAACACGCTACAACATATTTGGGAATTTTAGAACATATTCAGGCACATCATCCTGATCTACTTTGTGTATTTCGTAGAAAAAGACGAGTGTTCACCAATTTGTGGGAAAAGAACACCATCAAGAAGGCAGAATTCTCAGCCAAGATCCCCGTGTTGGTGTTAAGCGTTAAGAAGGACTAATAAGAAATCACCACCATTGTGATGGTTTTGGTGAATACCGGAGTAGCTGACGCTGCTCCTGAGTGTATCCAGTCCTGTAAATGCAATTTTCATCACGTAGGCAATACCTGCGGCATTGAGGCTTCAAAAAACAAAAAACTGCTCGAGTAAACTCGGCAGTTTTTCTATAATGGGACGATCGGAGTAGCTGACGCTGCTCCGGAGTGTATCCAGTCCTGCAAATGCAATTAGCTGTGACTTGCAGTCACAGGCACTTAAAAACGCAAAAGCCCATTCAAATAAATTTGATGAGCTTTTTTTATTTTTAATTGCAATTCTAATTGCGCTTAATCGTGGAGAATACCGGAGTAGCTTTGCTGCTCAGGTAAATCAAGTTTTGCAAATGCAAAAATTTGGTTCTTAGGCCTTTCAGGCCACGCACTTAAGAATAAAAAAACCACTCAAGCAAACTTGGCGGTTTTTTAATATTCTCAAGTGCACAAATTTTAGCACTTGTTCTGTGGAGAATACCGGAGTCGAACCGGTGACCTCTTGCCTGCCAGGCAAGCGCTCTAGCCAGCTGAGCTAATCCCCCTTTTTAGGAAGTCCAAAGGAACTACTTTTTGGCAACGTTTCAAAATACAAGCTTCTTTTATTTTTTAAGAAAAGTATAACGTCATAAGTTTTATGACCTCTGTACCGATCCTTACTTTAGAAAAAAAGAAACAATGAACAACTTAGACGGAAAAGTAGCTTATATAACCGGGGGAACGAAAGGCATTGGGCATGCAGTTGCCAGGACGCTGGTCAACGCAGGAATGAAAGTGGCCATCAGTGGAAGAAATTTGAAGGACGCAGAAATGGCAGCCAGGGATCTTGGATCTGAAGAGCAGTTGTTGGGACTCGCCTCGGATGTCACCAAGCCGGAAGATGAAGCCGCCGCGGTGGCAATGATCCTAAAAAAATGGGGTCAGATAGATGTGGTCGTTGCCAATGCCGGAGTAGGGATTTTTAGTTCGGTAGATACGCTGAGTATTGAAGATTGGAAGAAGATGATCGATACCAATTTAAGCGGCGCCTTTTATACCCTAAAGGCGGCTCTGGATCCTCTCAAAAAGGCGAAAGGATACTATATAACAATTGCCAGTTTGGCAGGTGCCAATTTTTTTGCTTCAGGAGCGGGGTATAACGCCTCCAAATTTGGCGTAGTTGGCTTTACCCAGGCTGCCATGCTGGATCTGCGTGGGCATGACATTAAAGTATCTACCATTATGCCGGGATCTGTAGCCACGCATTTTAGTGGACGTAAGCCTGGCGATGGTGATCACTGGAAAATACAACCGGAAGATATCGGAAAACTGGTGGAAGATTTGCTTACTATGAACCCCAGAACGCTACCCAGCAAGATAGAAGTTAGACCGAGCCGGCCGGATAAGAAATAAGATTAGACCTCTTTTGCAATAAATGCTTCATTCTGATCGCAAATGGTTTCAATAAGTTTCAGAAGTTGTTCCTGAAACAGATCCAGGGTCTCTGCTGAGATGGTACTGTTCTTTGCAGACCTGCTTCCAGACTCTTTTACGGCAAAAGTAAGTAGTCCGGCATCCAGGTTTCTAAAAGGTATGATCGCCGCTTCAAAGGACCCTGTGTTGTGCTTGTTTCTGTACATAAGGGCATAACACAAAAGTTGGAAGGCTTTGCTTTTATCCGGATCATTGATAAGAGTGTCCCAGTCTGTGATTTGAACATCAGCGTCTTTGGCATTTCCGGTTTTATAATCCAGAATACGCAGTATTCCATCTTTTTTATCTACACGGTCTAGCGTACCTCTGAGAAACACCGGAAATGGCACGCCCGGTACTACAATTGGGGTTTTAAAGGGTTCTTCAAGGGCCAGGATCTCAATTGTATGACGTGCACATTCTTTTATTTCTGAAGTGATAAATTTTTCTATATATCGTTGAATAACGTGGTAAGCGATCAAATTCTGGCCACTTTCCAATGACACATTAGGGTAATGTTCCAAATAATGTTTTGTTACTACTTTGGGGATGTCCGGAATCAATGTCTTAAGTTTTTCGGGAGAAAGACGGCTTCCAATCAAGGGCGTGTATAATGCTTCCATACTACTGTGAATCACAGTGCCAAAGGTATTGGCAGCAATTACTTCCTCAACATCTATTGATTCTTTAATACCAAGAACATATCTTTTATAAAAATCGATGGGATTGCGAATATATTGCGAAAGAGAGGAGGGAGAAAATCCTTTTTCAGCCCTCTCTTTAAGGGTGGTAAGAACAGAGAGTTCTTTTTCTACGGTCTCATTTTCCGGAATTGGAAGTTCCATGGCCGGAGAAGCAACAGAATGGGTAATATTCTTGAGCCCACTATCTTCCGTGAGCAATTGGGTAATAAATCGGCTTTTTTCCCCGCCTTCTAATACATCTGGCTCTGTATTATAGAGTAAATAGACATTTTTGGCTCGTTGCAGGAGCCTGTAAAAATGGTAGGTATATACCGCATCTTTCTCCTTATAGGTAGGGAGTTTGAATTCTTTTTTAAGATCGAAGGGAATAAAAGAAGAATTGGTCTTACCTGAAGGGAGTATACCTTCATTGACAGAAGTAATAACGACAGTTTCAAAGTCGAGATTTCTACTTTCGAGCATTCCCATGATCTGAATGCCCTCCAGAGGTTCACCATAAAAATCGAGCGTTTCTTTGTCGAGCAATTCTTTATAAAGGCTTTGAAAAGACTTTAGATCACTTATAAAATCGTACTTATTCATGTACTGTTTCATTTCATTGAATACTGTATGAAGTTGAACCAGATATTCTAGTGTAATTGCATCTGTTTCTATGGTGAAGTGATCTCTCAATGATAGGAGTAACCCATGGCATGCTTTGAGAAGTTCCATAGGTGTTGTAAAATGCTCTGAAAACAGAAGTGCCATAATGTCTTTATCTGTATTGATCAGATGTGGAAGGCGCTGAGGTTGAATATAGACCCAATTTTTCTCTTTGATCGCTTTTGTGAGCTCTGAGGTTGTTTTCAGCGGGGTCTTAAAAAGAGATTGTATGTAGGGATGTGAAATAAATGATAGAAGGTCATTGTAGTACCAACCTCTGTCTTGTTTTGTGACATAGAGAGAAACAAATTCATTAAACAGACTTGCAGCAGGCGTACTTCCCACCGGATATCCCATGGTAACATTGATGTTGGAAATGTTCCCGGGCATAGAATTAAGCAAGGGGTTAAGAAGTTTTTCATTTCCAAGGATGATTGCGGTGCTGTTTAAAGAAGCCTTGTCTTCATTATTCAATTCCCTTATTAAAGAACCGACATATTTAGCCTGAGAAACATTTTTAGGCACTCCTATTATTTTTATACTCTTTTCAGAATTATAAGTTGGTTTGGGTCCTTTTGGGGCATTTGAAGAATAATAACGCCAATTTTTTAAATAGGATCGGATAAAAACTCCTGCATCATGAAAGTGGTCTTCAAGAAAAATCGGATCAACATCCCAGAAAACTTCTGCTTTTTGCTCGGATAACAACGTCTGAATGATGTCAGATTCAGCAGCATTTAACGCATTGAAACCTATAAAAAAATGTGTGCCTTCCTGAATGGTCTTTGCATATTCATGGATATTTTCATGCGCTTTTCTATATATCATTCCCTGATATCCCACGCCAAGTTGCATCAAATGGTCTTTAAACTTATTATATAGCGGCTCCAGTTCTTTCCAGAAACGGATATAGGCCTCAATCATTGGTGTTTTGTGAGGCTGTAAATACCAATGATTAGTTTCCTGAATAGCACTCAGGTAGGAGAATATCTTATGAGGCGGAATCAGATATCTATCTATTTCATTAAAATCCTGAAGCAACATATTGCCCCATTTGGAAAAGTCATAGAAACTTTCTGCCTGTTCTTTATGATGACTTTGATAGACACTGTACAGTTCAAAGAATAATTGTGTGCCGGAAGCATAACGAAGACCGGAGAGTTGTTTAATGAACTCCTCAATAGTAACTATGGTAGGCGCAAATGAGGATCTTTTAGTGTTTTTGGAGAATTGCTGCAAAAGGAAAACACCGGCGCGTTTGCTTGGCACCACCAGGACAAGATCATCACTGATTTGTTTTTTTTGGATAATATCGGCGACAACCTCCTCGAGAAAACTTTGCATGGCTAAAAATAAAAAAAGCTCCGCATTTGCGGAGCTTTTTACACGTTATTAAACGCTTTCTTATTATTTCACTAGGTTGATCTCAACACGTCTGTTTTGAGTTCTACCTGCTCTTGTGTTATTAGAAGCGATTGGCTTGGCTTCACCATATCCAATGGCAGTCAATCTATCAGCTCCAATTCCTTCTTTTACTAAGAAGTCTCTAACAGAGTTAGCTCTCTTCTCAGAAAGAGATTGGTTTAGTTTCTCGCTACCTACGCTATCAGTATGACCTTCAACGGTAAACTTAGCATTAGGATATTCGTTTAAGATCTTGATGATATCTACGAATACAGAAACTGATTCTGTTTTAAGAGAAGCTCTACCTGTATCGAATAAGATAGTTCTTGCATAGTCATTCAATTGCTTCTGAACTTCTTCAGTAACTTCAGGACAACCTTTGTTAGCTACAGTTCCTGCAACATCTGGACACTGATCGTCTTTGTCTAGTACACCGTCTCCATCAGTATCAGGCCATGGGCATCCTTTGTTTTCAGCAGGACCAGCTTCGTTAGGACAAGAATCATCTCCATCAGCTACACCGTCTCCGTCAGCATCTGGACAACCAGATAAAGCAGCTAAGCCAGCTTCGTTAGGACAAGCGTCATCTTTGTCAGCGATACCATCACCGTCAGCATCTGGACATCCGTTTAATTCTTTAGAACCGGCTTCGTTAGGACAGCTATCTTTTCCATCTTCGATACCATCACCGTCAGAATCAGGACATCCGTTGAAAGCAGCTAAACCAGCAACTTCTGGACAAGCATCGTCTTTGTCATAGATGCCATCACCATCCGTATCAGTTCCACCGAACTTGATAGCGATTCCGGCAGTATGCTGGAAGTGTTTTACGCCGTAGTCTTCAAAAGCGTGTTTGTAATTAGTAGATACAGTAAAGCCAATGTTGTCATTGAACCAGTAGCTGGCACCGATACCGGCATTAGCTGTTCCGAATCCAATTTCATCAACCCAGGTGTATCCCCCGCCGAATTCAACGTAAGGAATTATTTTTTTGTCTTTTAAAATGTTGTATTTGATTGTACCATCCACAGCGTAGTGAGAAAGATCGTCTGCAGAAGCATCTCCTAATTTAGAGATTCGGTTCAAACTACCTCTAGCTCCAACTGAGAACCCATCTCCAACATACTTGGACACAGATACGTAAGAAATTGAAGGTAAAATATTCCAGTGATCATTTACATTAAAGTACTCACTGAATAAAGTACCTGTTGGGTAAGCGGCGTCTTGGTCATTAGTAGGATAAACATCTATTGCGTTTACACCAAAGCTAACTTGCCAGGGATTATTTTCATCCTGCGCTTGAATGTTGTTAAACCCTATTAGAAGTAGGCCAACAACCAATAATCTGCTAAGCTGTTTCATGTTCAAAATTTTAAGTTTAAGTGTTTATTAGCTGCAAATGTAAGTTGTTAAGAATTATTAACAAAATCAATTTCTTTTTTTTTTAACCTATATAATATATAGTTTCAGGGAATTAAACAATTTTCAACTCCTTCCCAACGGCTATAAAGGCTGAGATGGCTTTATCCAAATGTTCTTTTTTATGTGCAGCGGACAATTGTACGCGTATTCTGGCCTTTCCTTTGGGAACAACAGGATAAAAGAAGCCAATTACATAGATTCCCCGCTCCAGTAACATGTCTGACATTTGTTGAGATAATTTAGCATCGTACAGCATAACAGGTACAATAGCGGAATCACCATCAATAATATCAAAACCGGCTTTTTTCATACCCTGCTTAAAATAACGGGTATTGCTTTCCAGCTGGTCTCTTAACTCCGTACTCCCTGCCAACATGTCGAATACCTTTATTGATGCGCCTACTATTGCGGGTGCTAACGAATTTGAGAACAGATAAGGTCTGGAGCGCTGCCTCAACATGGCTATGATCTCTTTTTTACCTGTAGTATAACCCCCCATAGCGCCACCAAGCGCCTTACCCAGAGTTCCTGTAATGATATCTATTCTGTCCATCACCCCTTTTTCCTCCAAAGTTCCTCTCCCGGTTTGGCCGATAAACCCTGTCGCATGGCATTCATCTATCATAACCATAGCGTCATACGCATCCGCCAGGTCGCATATCTTATCAAGAGGGGCTAATAATCCATCCATAGAGAACACACCGTCTGTAACGATGATCTTGAAACGAGCTTTATCTGCCTCTGCTTGTTTTAATTGAGTTTCAAGATCCTCCATGTCACTATTTGCATAGCGGTATCTCTTTGCTTTGCATAAACGTACACCGTCAATTATGGAAGCGTGGTTAAGAGAATCAGAAATTATCGCATCTTCTGCTGACAAAAGAGGCTCAAACACACCTCCATTTGCATCAAAGGCTGCTGCATAGAGTATAGTATCCTCGGTACCATAATACGAAGCGATCTTCTCTTCTAATTCTTTATGTATGTCCTGTGTCCCACAAATAAAACGAACCGATGACATCCCAAAACCATGAGAATCTAAAGTATCCTTGGCTGCTTTGATTACCTCCGGATGAGAGGACAGGCCCAAATAGTTGTTAGAACAAAAGTTGATTACTTCCTGTCCTGTGGAAATTTTGATCACAGCGTCCTGAGAAGAGGTAATGATCCTTTCTTTTTTATAAAGTCCGGCCTCTTCAATGGCCACTAGTTCATCTTGAAGGTATTTCTGTATACTACTGTACATAATTATATAAATACGGGTTTTATTTTATCGTCTATATAGACCAGAATTTTGTTTTCCACTGTGTATCCCATCGATCTCATTGTCTGACCATAGGTATCTATTTGTTCATTGTGAGATGAATATTCCTTTCCGGTCTTGTAATCTAGTATGGTAACCTTCATCTCGTCAAACACAATTCTGTCTGGCCGCAAAATTACCCCATTTTTCGTAATTAAAGGTTGCTCGTTCTTAATAATAAGTCCGGCTTTGAAATAACCCGCCAAGGCAGGATGGGTTGTGATTTTATTAAATCGTTCCAAATAACGACTTTCCTCATTTGCGGAAATGGCACCGGTTTCTAAAAGAAGAGAAACGGTAGGGGCCACATCCTCAGGGCTTAAAATTAAACTCATACCATAATGCAGCAGAGTTCCCTGAGAGATGGCCACTTCTCTGGATGAACCCCATAATTCTCCGGCGCGGGTACTTATTGAAAGTCTGCTATCGAATTTATTGGTGTAAATAAAGGGCATACTGACATGAGGTACCTCTGTTGATGTACTTCTACCTGTAAATATGAGTTCACCAAAGTCATATCTGTAGGTATTTGGGTCCCAGCGCCCTTGTTCCTTTAAGAAATGAATGAAGAGACCGGAGAAATAAGCTGGCTTATGCTCACCTTTAGAAGTAAGATCCATCTCGGAAACAATAAATAGCCCTTGTATACTTCTTGTAAGCACTACGTATAAAAGGTTGAAGGCGTCTAATTCCATTTTTTGCTGTTCTTCCTCGTACAGTACACGGGCCTGTTCATGATACATTATCATCTCCTTTTTCTTGCTTACCAGAACATTCTTAAACCCTTCAAGGGATTCGTCTTCTGCAGGGACCCAGATCTTGGGGTCTCTATCCTGATATATATAGGTATTGGCAAAAGGAAAAATTACCATGGGGAATTCCAGTCCTTTTGCCTTGTGAATGGTCATAAGTTGTACTGCATTGACATTGTCTGGTGCAGGAATGCTCAAAGAACTTTTTTTCTTGTCCCATTGGGTGAGGAAAGTTGCAATACTTGTGTCCAGGGTTTGTTCAATATCTAATACTTCGTCAAGGAAGCAACTGATATAGGCATTTGAATCAGCACAAAGTCTAAAACGTTCAATGGCGTACTCCAGGCCGTCATATACAGATCGCTTGTTGAAAACAGAGAGATCAAAGTTGAAGTCCGAGGCCAGTAGCACAGGAAGTTTCTCCAGATTTTGAGAAATAAAGCTGTGTTTGTTTACAGGCGGACTCAGAAAAGACAGGAGTTCATATTGAATGTTGAGATCTGAAGGAAAATTCGAAAGTTTAAGCAGGTTTACAAGGAAATTGACCGAGGCATTATTTTGCAACAACAAAGATTCTGAAGAAATGACGGGTATCTTATTACCCAAAAGATGTTCGGCCACTTTTACACCCTGCTTTTTTGTTCGGAACAATACGCAAATATCCCGATAAGGGACCTGCTTTTTTCTCAGCTCATCTATGATTCGCAATACTTCTTCACAATAGGAAAGATCTTTTGTGCCCTCCGGATCCTCTAAAAAACGAATACTTACCAAACCGCCTTTTTGGTTCGTGTGTAATTGCTTATTTCCTTTAATAAACAGATCCTGATACAGTTCATTATTCAGATGAGGCACTGTTGAGGTGAAAAAGTCATTATTAAAGCTGACGATCTCCTCATAGCTTCTGTAATTAGTGCCCAAAGTGGCGGTCTTAGGGGGCATACCGAAAAGACTTTCCTGATCCCCGATAAGATTCAGGAATTGTTCAGATCTCCCACCCCGCCATCTATATATAGCCTGCTTTGCGTCGCCTACCAGAAAAAGACTTCCCCTGTTCCCCTGCAGATCCTCACTTTGAAGGGCATGGGAGATCAATGGAACTAAATTAGACCATTGCATAAGCGAAGTGTCCTGAAATTCGTCTATAAAATAATGCTTGTATTTTTCTCCCAGTCGTTCATAGATAAAGGGAGCAGGCTGATCCTTTATATGTTCTGAGATAAGGGTATTAAAGGCAGATATTGGCAACTGATCCCTTTCCTCAAGGAGAGTATTAATTTCTTTTTGCAGGGCATTGAGAATGGTAATAGGAACAATGTTCTGGTATATATTCTTTAAAAATGAAAGTCGGCCATACTGCTGTTTTATCGCAGAAAAAAGAGCTGTGAACCGCAGCATTAAACCGTCTATACCGGCTTTTTTATTCTGTGGAGTGGATTTATTGTAGAGCGCTTCATTGCCAAATTCTTGTTTCCATTTTGCAGTGAAATCCAGGGAGGAAGGATCTTTGATCACCTGCTTCATAAACTTGGGAAAATATCCTGCTTTAAAGTCGGATTGTTCCAAACCGGCATCTTCCATGAGTTGGAGTACGTTTTGTGCAGTGGTCACTAATTCCTTTTTAAGCAGGGCCGTGGTTTTGAGTAGCTGGGATTGCAGGGCCAAAAAGGATCTGAGATCTTTGCTCTTAAGTCCTTCCAGGTAGGGAGAGTGATTTTCATTAAAGAGCATGGCACCAACTTTTCCCAGGTCATACGCAATATTCCAGCTTTTACTTTCATCTATCTTTTCAAGTGCAAATGCTATCAGGATGTCTGTTATCTGATCATCGACCTTGGCGTTTCCTATCAACCTGTCTACGCCCTCTGTCAAAAGGAGCTCAGTATCCAGAACAACTTCAAAGTTTTGCGGGATCTTCAGATCTTTTGCAAAGGTCTTGATGAGTCGATGATTGAACTTATCAATAGTGGAGATATCAAAGAAGGCATAGTTGTGTAAAATTTCCTTTAGGGTACGTCTGGCTCTTTTGTGTAAGATTTCTGGAGAGAGCTTTAATTCCTTTTCCAGTTGAAGAAAAAGCTCATTTTTACTATTGCTTTCTGAAGGGATGGAAAAGTCGTGCAGGCATTCCAAAATGCGATGTTTCATTTCGTTAACTGCCTTGTTGGTGAAGGTGATGGCTAATATTTTTCTGAAATTCTGACCACCCTCAGCGGCAAGCAGTAACTTCAGGTATTCTTTTACCAGGGTAAAGGTCTTACCTGATCCGGCAGAGGCATCATAAATAACGTATGGATCCAGAAGAATTTATTTTACCTGCAAAATAAGGAAACTGGGAGAGTTCTTAACATATAATTATGGGAATATAATTGTTAAAATCCTTATTTTTGGGAAACACTAAATAATAACAATTAACACTTATAAAAATGGCTTTTGAACTACCAAAATTACCCTATGCATACGATGCTTTAGAACCTTACATCGATGCGAGGACCATGGAAATACATCACACAAAGCATCACAACGGGTACACCACTAAATTAAACGCTGCTATTGAAGGCACTCCTCTCGCTTCCAAAGGGATAGTAGAGATCCTAACAGGATTGGACATGAACAACAAAGCTGTTCGCAATAACGGTGGCGGATACTTTAATCATTCTCTTTTTTGGGAGATCATGGGGCCAAATGCCGGTGGAGCTCCTTCGGGAGATCTTGCCGATGCGATCAAAAGCGCTTTTGGTTCATTCGATTCTTTTAAAGAGAAATTCAGCAATGCAGCGGGCACATTATTTGGCTCTGGCTGGGCCTGGCTTTGCGTCCATAAAGGAGGTAAACTTGAGATCTGTGCTACTCACAACCAGGATAATACTTTAATGCCCGGAATTGGGTGTGGAGGAACTCCCATCATGGGATTAGATGTATGGGAACACGCCTACTATTTGCATTATCAAAATCGCAGGCCAGACTATATAGCCTCTTTTTACAATGTGGTCAATTGGTCTAAAGTTGCAGAAAATTACAACAAGCATAAATAGTATAATCAATAGAATACTAAAAGCCGCAACGTGTGTACGTTGCGGCTTTTTATTTTAAAAAAAGTTAAAATTGATAGAATAGAAAAGGGCGGAGAAGTCTCCACCCTTTTCGTCCCAAATCTTACCATAAACTTAACCTACTTATGCTATGGCAATACTAAATTACTGGTATTGTGAGAAATAACAAAGAAAATTAAGGAAATTTTGGACAAAGAGTGAGGAGCCAAGTCTTGTAAAATTTAATAAAAAGTAATGATGAAGAAGCTAATTCTCTGATATTCAAAATAAAAAAGGCAGGATAGATCCTGCCTTTTTTCCCCAAATCTTACCATGAACTTAACCTACTTATGCTATGGTCCTCCAAAAATAGAATAAGCGGCTTCTGAGAAAAAAGGTTTTGGACAAACGCCCCTTTAATTGGTTGAAATACCGTTTATGGACTGCCGGGCCGGAATTCTTTAGGAATTGGACTACAAATTTTACGTATTATTTTATTCAGGTGTTAGCACTGAGCAGAATAACAATGACTACCGCAGCATTGGCATCCTAATTTTTTATGTAGCACTCTTTTTGGCCATACTAGTTTTATCTATGCTTGTTTTAGGGTTAATTGGTGTATTCTTCCTTTTGTTATGTTTGCGTAAACAATGAAATTAATGGCATTACTTTTGATGCCCTATAATGAACTAACAAATACCAAAAATGAAAAAATTAGCAGCCCTGGTGGTTTTCTTTTCCCTGGTAAATACAAGCTTTGGCCAGGACAATATTACCAACGATATTGATAAACACGAACTAAAACTAAATGCTACCAATCTAATCATCTTTTCATATCTGGATGGCGCCTATGAATACCTGATTAGCGAAGAATCTTCGTTTGGGGTCAACCTATTGTTCAGTCTTTCCGATGACGAAATCTTTGAAGAATATCGTACCTTTTCCATAACCCCTTACTATCGTCAGTACTTTTCTAAGAAATATGCCAAGGGGTTTTTTGTAGAAGGATTTGGAATGTTGAATTCAGGAGACGCCTTTTATGGTCTTGCAACGTTCGATGCTAATGGCAATGTAAGCTATACAAATGAAGGTAGTTACACTGACTTTGCCTTAGGAATTTCTGCAGGTGGAAAATTTGTGACCCCACGCGGTTTCGTAGTTGATCTTTATCTCGGTATTGGAAGAAATTTTTTGAATACTGATTACGCCCCTGAGCTCGTCGGTAGGGGTGGGTTAACCCTGGGCTATCGCTTTTGATTATAAAAACGCGTTGAAGACAACAAATACATCTTTGGGCCTACACGCGCCCTTTGCGCTCAAATTCGATAAATAGACAGGTCTTAATTTCAAACAGACCCAATTTGCTTTTCGGGATTCACTCCTTACTGACGACGAGAACACTTCATCACAATGTAACCAGGTCCCTATTTTGCCACATAGATTTAAACTGCAGTACCAAATAAAAAAGGTGGAGAAGTCTCCACCTTTTTTGCCCCAAATCTTACCATGAACTTAACCTACTTATGCTATGG
>JABDQS010000153.1 GCA_013042125.1 Eudoraea sp. | reverse complement strand
AAACAAGGCCATACGGGTTAAAGACGGCAAAGAGGAAGTAATTGAAATTGGTAATATTCAGCTGGGGGATATTCTTCGTGTTAAGCCGGGCGATAGTATTCCCGTAGATGGGGTAGTAACCGAGGGTAATACTTCTGTAGACGAATCTATGATCACCGGGGAACCTATCCCCGTTAGTAAATCAATAGGTGATTCTGTGAGCAGTGGTACTCTGAATGGGAATCAATCATTTTTGATGAAGGCCGAAAGGATAGGTTCGGATACATTGTTGTCGCAAATCATACAAATGGTCAATGACGCCGGTAGGAGCAGGGCTCCCATTCAAAATCTGGCCGATAGAGTATCTGGTTATTTTGTCCCGGTTGTTGTGATCATATCCGTTATCACATTTGCAGTATGGGCCTTAGTTGGACCAGAACCTTCCTATGTCTATGGTCTTGTAAATGCTATTGCCGTACTGATCATTGCCTGCCCGTGTGCCCTGGGGCTTGCAACACCCATGTCTGTGATGGTAGGTGTAGGCAAAGGAGCACAGAATGGTGTCCTTGTCAAAAATGCTGCAGCTTTAGAAAAATTGAATACGATAGATACGGTCATCATAGATAAGACCGGGACCATTACTGAAGGTAGGCCTACGGTGGAACTCATAGAAAGTGCCGGCAACACATATTCGAAAGAAGATGTAGTACAATATCTCGCATCATTGAATATGATGAGCGAACATCCCTTGGCCGAAGCAATCGTTGCATATGGAAATGCGAACGGAACGGAATTATTAAAAGCGTCCGAATTCAATGCTGTGACAGGAAAAGGCGCAGAAGGGTTCATTAACAACAAGAAGATCTCAATTGGAAACCAGGCCATGATGAAAGATGCCGGTGCTGCTATTTCAAAAGACATTCATGATAAGGCCAATGAGTATCAGAAACAAGGTAAAACGATCTCCTTTCTGTCTGTTAATAAGGAGGTAGCCGGCTTTGTAGTGATAAGCGATCAAATAAAGTCGGGCAGTAAAAAAGCGATAGCGGAGTTACAACAAAAAGGTATTGAGGTTATTATGCTCACAGGAGATCAAAGCGATACTGCTCAGGCGGTGGCAGAAGAAATTGGGGTTACATATTTCAAGGCGGGAATGTTACCGGAAGATAAATTGAAGGAGGTAGAAGAACTACAGGCGAAAGGCAGGGTGGTTGCAATGGCCGGTGACGGTATAAATGATGCGCCTGCCCTTGCGCAGAGTGATGTAGGAATAGCCATGGGTACAGGAACAGATGTGGCTATAGAGAGTGCATCAATTACGTTGGTTGAAGGCGACTTGCAGGGTCTTGTTAAGGCACATTCGCTCAGCAGAAAAGTAATGAAGAATATAAAGGAGAATTTATTCTTTGCCCTGATCTACAATTCCTTGGGTGTTCCTGTAGCGGCCGGGGTCCTTTTTCCGTTTTTTGGAATCTTATTATCACCTATGATCGCGGCTTTGGCCATGAGTTTTAGCTCAGTATCCGTGATCAGTAATGCCCTTCGGCTTCGTAACATTTCCCTAAGCTAGATCTGATTGATTATTTTTGAACTTACCTGAAATTAATAGTAAAGAATTTAGATGAAACTTATTACCTGGAATGTAAATGGCATCAGAGCCATTGTTAAGAAAGATTTTTTTAATGTACTTGCCGAGCTGGATGCTGACATCATTTGTCTTCAGGAAACCAAGGCACAGCAAGAGGAAGTAGAAAAGGCGCTCGAACCTTTGAAAACATACAAAATTCTGAGTAACTCGGCCGATAAAAAAGGCTATTCAGGAACAGCTATCCTAACAAAATCTGCCCCGGAAAATACTATCAGGGATATGGGCGTGGCAGAACATGATTCAGAAGGACGTATCCTCTCTGTTGAATATCCTGATTTTCATCTGATCAATGTATATGTCCCTAATTCCGGGTCTCAATTAGACAGATTGGATTACCGTAAAGGATGGGATAAGGATTTCCTAAAATATATCAAGAAAAAAGAAGAAACAAAGCCTGTGATCGTCTGTGGTGATTTTAATGTGGCGCATAAACCCATCGACCTTAAGAATGATAAATCTAACTACAACAAAACGGCTGGCTATACTCAGTTAGAAATAGACGGGATGGATGCTTTTTTAAATGCCGGACTGGTAGATATCTATCGGAAATTTCATCCTGATAAAGTAGCCTACACGTATTGGAGTTATCGGTTTAAAGCCAGGGAACGGAATACCGGCTGGCGGCTGGATTACTTTCTTATTAGTGAGGTTTTAACCAATAAAGTGAAAAAGGTGGAGATCCTTAATGAGTATTACGGCTCTGACCATTGCCCGGTATTATTAGACTTTTAAATGGAATAGAAGTAATAAGGAGGATCTCCTGAATTGAAAACTTGGTTATTTATGACACTAGCTCTAATTTTTTTTGCTTCTTTTTAGATCTCCAGGTAAGCAATCTTTTTAGCACATAAGTAAGGGCTATCCTTTGAATCATTACTTCTGCCTTTTGTGCCATACTGGGTGGAGAGAAGGATGTTTTTATAGATTGGGCATTAAATTTAACATGTTCCCAATCTATTTTCCGCTTCAACTCCAAAATCTGAAGCTGCCGGTCTATTTCTTCGAACGATCTGTATTTATTTCTCATGCTCATCAAAAAAATGGTTAGAAAACGTTCTGAGTATAGGCTTGTCAATACTTCGGCGGAATATAAAGAAAATGATGCCTAGTAAGACATAGAACAATCCCACAATTAAAAATCCCTTTACTGTATTGTCGAGTAAAGCACCCAATTCCAAAGAAGCAGCCAGGCTTAAGAGTAGCAGTGCCAGCAATCCGATAATGCCAATAAAAAATATTTTGGCAAAATAGGTCACTATTACCATCGATAATTTGAAACCCTTAAGCTTGGCGTACTCCACACTTCCTTCCACATACGAATGCAAATGTTCGTCTATTTCGGAAATGTTTTTTTTTAGTTCATTAAAAGCCATTTGACTTATTTCTGAAGTTTAGCATTTTTTACTTTAAGTTCTTCCAATTTTCGTTCAAGAGTGGCGATAATATCGTCTGCCTTGTAGCTCATTGTGGAAATAGCATCTTCAAGTTTGTGCTCAAAGTCTTCTTTCTTTTCGTCAACGGTTTTAGTAAGTTCTTCTTTTGCATGGACCAATCTGTCAGTAATATCGTGCGTACTATCAATAACTTTTGTTTTAATTTTTTTACGCGTTTTTTTACCTTCATCCGGTGCGAACAAAATTCCAATTCCTGCTCCTATAGCGGCTCCTGATACAAGGGCTAATAGGATGTTTCCTGTGTTGTTAGACATGATTTTTTGGGTTTTATGATTAATAAATAATTTTTTTCGGCAGCTTAATAAATATTTTTCATCGGCTGTAATTAAAGGTAATTCAGACTTTACAGCAATGCAATGATATTTATCATGTTATGTCTGGGAAGGTTACTTTTATTTGCAATAAATAAAATGATATGAAAGCAAAAAATAAGATCACCGGAATTGTTCTATTAAGTGGCTTTTTGTTCCTTGTTAGCTGTGGACCTGTACTAATTTCTTCCAGAATTGGTCCACCGCCTTCTTGGTTTTATCCGAATAGAGTAGAAGTAGTTAGGTATGTTTATTTTCCTGAATATGGTTTTTACTACGACTTTACTACAAGGAATTATATCTATTGGGATAATTCTGCCTGGATCCGTGTGAGTGTTCTGCCTCCGCGTTATCGGAATGTGAATCTGAACCGCTCACGTTATACACGGATAAGAAATTATCGGGATGATAATATCCAACGCTATCATGAGCAAAACAATACAAATCGCCGACGCAGTAACCGTACAACCACCCCTAACAAAAGGGGGAACTAGCAATATACTTTGTCTGATCATATTACAAAGGAAGATCAGTCAACAGAGATAGTGGCCTTGGTATTGACCTTAGCGGTGTCCTGAACCACTAAAAAGGGTGTCTTCACATGATAGCCCACCTGATCTATATGTTGTCTTTCAAAGATCCGCTCCACGAGGGAGTGTTTCTTATTCATCATAGCAAGCAAATCAATAGACGCTTCTTCTAAATAATCAAAAATTGCAAAGGGCATTAAATCATCCGTTAATTCAACAAATGTATGCGGGATGTTCTTTAACAACCTGGAAAGATGTTCCTTGTTCTTTAATTGTCCTTCTGAAAGTTTATAGTTCTCCACTACATGAACTACCACAATTGAGGCATGAAAACGCTCAGCCATTTCACTTATTTTTTGAAATTCGTGTTCCTTGTACTTGGTTAAAAAATCAGTTGGGAAAAGAATTTTCTTTATGGACAACAATGAAGCATTCTCAGGGATCACAAGAACGGGAACAGTGGCCTTTCTCAGGACGTAAACCGTATTACTTCCAATAAATACTTCTTTGGCACCTGTTGCCCCTTTTGTTCCCATGACTATGAGATCAATGTTTTTGGTTATTGTCTGATCATTTACCTCATGACTCAGAATATTAAAGGCTGAAACCATTTCAAATTGGTGTTTTGGATTCTGAGATAAACGCTTCATATCTCTCACTGTTTTCTCAAGTCCTTTGATCGACAGCTCCACCTCAGAATCAGGAATTGCACTGAAATTTGGCCCGCCCAACAAATAGTCAAGGCGATATAAAGCAGGTGTGTATGTATGTAAGATGTAAAATTTACAAGTTTCGTCTTTAAAGAGTTTCATTGCGAACTCAATAGCATTCCACGCACTGCTCGAAAAATCGGTTGGTAGGAGGATCCTTTTCATGACTGCCGGTTTTTATATTCTTTTAAATGTATCTAATCTCTGCAATATATTGTATGATTTTTATCAGCTTTAGAGATTCACGAATCCGGAAATATCTGAACGAAACGGGCAAAGTACAGGAATTTAAGAATACCTGATAAACACTATTAAAATACATTGAAAAATTTGCTACATTGATGGTTAAACGTTTTAGTATGAAAAATCGCAGAACATTCCTGAAAGATCTTGGGGTAGCTTCCCTTGCCACTGCTTTACCCCTCAGTCAATTAAATGCAACATCCATGTTATTCCCTAACAACGAGGTCAACGTGGGTCTCATTGGAGTACGAGGCATGGGATGGGCCAACCTGAATTCTTTTTTGAAAAACGCAGGCACAGCTTGTGTGGCCCTTTGTGATGTAGATTCGCAATTATTGGAAGAAAGGGCGGAAGAATTAAAGATAAAGACGGGGAAAAGGCCAAAAACATTTTCTGACCATAGAGAACTCTTAAACCTAAAAACACTCCAGGCGGTGATCATTGGCACACCAGATCACTGGCATTGTATTCAGATGACCGATGCCTGCGCTGCCGGCAAGGACGTATATGTGGAAAAGCCGATAGCCAATAGCATTCATGAGGCCGATTTAATGGTAGAAGCAGCAAGGAAATACAATAGGGTGGTACAGGTGGGCCAATGGCAGCGCAGTGATCCTCATTGGATAAAAGCGCTGGCGTTTCTTAAAAC
>JABDQS010000067.1 GCA_013042125.1 Eudoraea sp. | reverse complement strand
CCTGAAGGCCGTACTCCTTTGATGCTTCAAATTCATCTTCATTTTGGGAGGTCCAAATTGCATACAGGCTATCCCTGAAAACTTCCATTTTGTCCTCACTAAAAATCAAGCGTCTGCTAAGATCCATGTGAGCGACAAGTGCCGCCAACGCATTATTAACCGGTTTGGCGGCATCCGGAGAAGGAATAGGGGTTAATTCATGGATTTGCCCCGCCAGGGAGGTAAACCTTTCATCATTAAGACTAATGATCTCATATGCTGCAATATTGGGATAGGCGTAAATACGACTTGCCACAGGAGGAGAAAAGATATCATGGATCATGATCTCCGTTACTTTATCTATTGAGCTGTGTAATTGCTCCGGAGTAACCAAGATGGGTTTTTCTTCTTTTTGACAGCTGAGGATCACCAAAACCATTAAAAAAAGGGACTTCTTCATCATTTGTCTTTTTTGTTTAGCAGTTTGTACAATTGAACTTTCTCGTTGTTAAAAGTTGCCAATAAATACGGTTGGTTTTGTACGGTAAGGATATTGAGATGCCTAATAGACCTTTGTGCAAGATCTAATCCCAATTGGTCGCCCAAAATTACATTATTTTTCCCTTTTATCATAGCCCCGGCAAAAGCTCCAAGTCTTCCGTGAAAAGGTTTCACTCCAAAATAATTTCCTGCCGCCAACACTTCTTCTATCCCGTCACCATCAAAATCATATTTAAGAAAAGACATTATCGGGGCAACTTGTAATTGCCTGCCAAAAGGAACAAATCTGAATTTACCTTTGTCATTTTCAAGATATCCTGAACGCAATTCATTGATCTCATATTTTTTGGCTTCCTTTATTTGTTGCCGATCCAGGATCTCTTCAATGGGTTTTCCGGCAAAGTCCTTATAGGCGGTAAACTTCTTTCGTAAACTTACCAATTGGTCTGCGAGACCTTTCAATCCTTCTATAGGGTAATATTGTCCATTTTTTTCTGTGGCTACTATGGTCTCTGTACTTCCATTCTTATCGAAATCTGCGTAGTACATTATCATAGGGGTATTTTCAGATGCTTTAAACTTCGTATTTAATCCCCAGTTTCCCAGTAAATAATCCGTATCCCCATCCTGATCGATGTCAAAGGCCTCGAGGCTTTCCCAAAGACCATTAATTGTGCCCTCCAGGGCGTTATCTTTTATAAGAGTTCCATTTACGTTTTTAAAGAAAACGGGCGACATCCATTCTCCAACTACAACAAGATCTGCAGTACCATCACCATTATAGTCATCCCAAATGGCATCAGTTAGCATTCCCACATTGGTAAGGTCCACGTTCTCTATCCGCTCAAAGACGCCGTTAGTATTGCGTAAAATAAAAGATTCAGGAATTTTGCCAAAGTCATTCGTGATCATTTGATTTCCAACAAACAGGTCCATATCTCCATCCATGTCATAATCTGAAGTAGCAAGAACTGATACATTTTGAAAAGTACCTGGTAAAGCTTGTTTAATAAAGGTGGAATCGGATCCTAAATAATAGGAATCCAGCAGAGGAGGCATCTCATTAAAAAAGTCGGCCCCGCCGGTACCCACGAACAGGTCGTTCTGACCATCATTATTAAAATCTTCAATAACAGACACCACATCCTCAGTAATAGAATCAACAGTGACCTCAGGAAAGAAAGCTTCTTGAAATCCGTCTGATGTTTGGATAAAGAAGGTAGATGGCTGAAACTTAGAACTCCCAAAGAACAGATCGTCTGCTCCATCGCCGTTGATATCTCCGACAGCAAGGGCCGGACCACGATCTGACACTTCATAAGGGATCAGTTTTTGACGATTGAAGTCAACATATGGATCTTCCTGATGGGTAAATTGTATCCCCATATTGTCCTCAACTTTTTCAAAAAGTATTGTTTTGTTGTTTTTTAACCAGGGGTAGCTGAAAGGCAGATTATCTTGAGGGAGTATTTCCAGGGTTTGATTTACACCGACATTTTTGAGGATCTGAGTTGTATTATCCGGCCAAAGGATCCTTAAGGAATCAACTTTCTGTTGCGCCCCATATCCAAAATGAATGATGGGCTCTGAGGAGGCCTGGAAGCCTCTTACTGTGAACATCTCCTTGAACTGAAGTACTCCTTGGTGATAGGAAAGTATTTTAGTCCCAATTCCAAATGTATTCTTCCCGGGATATTTAAGCTTAATTTTTAAATAATTAGCCCCGGTATTGGTCTGGTTTATATAGAGCGTGGCCGCACTATTGATATTATTCGTCACCAGATCGAGATCGCCGTCATTATCCAGGTCGCCCATCGCAGTTGCACCAGATACCAGTGTATCTTTCTCTATCCAATCTGCAGACCTGTCTATGAAGTTTAAACTATTGGTTCCCTGGAATACATAATTATGAATGTTTCCTGAGGGCATCATATTTAAGGCCTCCTGATCTACCAGCTTGGTATTGTCTATTTTCTTTTTGATCTGATCATCCGAGACAAAGTTGATAAAGTCGAGGTCATTAGGCCGTTTGGGTATTCCATTTGAAATAAAAATATCTTGTTCTCCATCCGCATTATAATCGGCAAAAAGAGCGCTCCAACTCCAGTCGGTCGCAGCAATACCGCTCATTAGGGCGGTTTCTTCAAAACCATACCCCGGCCTGTTCACCTGCAACATATTTCGTGTGAACTGATAGTGATATCCGTATTGGTTTATCCTCATCTTTTGGATCTGAAAATCGTCATCTCCCTCGGAGGATTTTAGCACGATCTCATCTTCGGGAAGCATGTCTAGCGATAAAATGTCTGGCCATCCGTCATGATTAATATCTGCGACATCGTTCCCCATAGAAAACCTGGTGGTATGTCCAAAATAGGTTTTTAAGCTTTCCGTGAAAGTACCATCTCCATTATTCAGATAGTAATAATCATCTTCATGGAAGTCGTTCCCCACATAAATATCGGGATATCCATCCTGGTTAAAGTCGCTTATGGCAACCCCAAGACCGTACCCATTGATGCCACCATAGATGCCTGCTTCTTCACTGATTTCAACAAATGATCCTCCATCGTTTCGCAAAAGCTTGTCTCCGGTCTGAAAATCTCTTTTATACCGGAGATCGGCCTTGCCAAAAGATTCCTGTGTATGAACAGCATGGTTTAGGAGGTACAGGTCAAGATCACCGTCAAGATCAAAATCCAGGAAGGCTGCATTAGAACTATAGGTGTCAAAATCCAGGCCGTATTTGGCAGCACTTTCTGTAAAGGTTTGGTCTCCATTATTAATAAAAAGTTCATTGTAGCCATTAAAACCATTGATGCCTACCACCGCACAGACATAGATATCCAATAATCCATCCCCATTTACATCTCCCATTACCGTTCCTGTATTCCAGGAACTGTTCCCTGCTACCCCTGCTTTCTCAGTAATGTCCTCAAAAGTTAGGTTGCCCTTATTGAGATATAGTTTATTCTTTACCTGATTTCCGGAGAAATAAATATCCGGCAGGTCGTCTCCGTTTATATCGCCTATGGCCACTCCTCCTCCATTATAAAAGTAGAGATAGTCCAATATATTAAGATCATTGGTCTCAGTTATGTCATTACTAAAGGAAATGCCAGTGTCTTTGGCCGGTGGATTTGTAAAAAGGTCACCCCCCGTTTTACCACACCCAAGCAAAAGAACAAACACACCAATAAATGAAATCGTTTTAGTCATTAAGCCTGTAGATCTTCGGTTTTGCGTCATTTAAAGCTGCAATGATATACCTATGTCCGTTTTTATCTTTGAATTGTTTTAAATGTTTGATCTCCTCCCTGATAAAAAATCCACTTTTAGAATAGTCTTCCCATTGGAAATTCAACTCCTTATTCCCCAAAAGTACATTGCCGTAATTGGCATCTAATCTGGAATATTGTGGTTTGAATTCAAAATTATTTCCTCCCATGATAAGATCCATGTAGCCATCATTATTAACATCAGAACAGGATATGCCACAGATACAGGAGAGTTGTACTCTGGGTGGCAGAATCTTAATGCTGAATTTGCCACCACCTTCATTAATGGCTATGACAGATTCTGCGATACCTGATTTTTTCATGATAGAATTACCGAATACTTCTGGAGGCCATAATTCATTAATGGTCTTCTTTGCGTATTCTGAGGCTTTTAGATTCTGCTTTTTTAGCGAAACTATTTGATTCGTTAGTTCTTTCTTCTGGTGCAATGGGTAGTCCTTCTCATTTTCATTTAGCGTTACGATCTGCTCAATGGTACCATTTCCATCAAAATCATTGATCCACATCTTCATGGGATTTTTCAATGTTGGTTTATAGTGCAAATTGGCTCCCTGATTGCCTAGTACAAGATCATTATCCCCATCATTATCCAGGTCTGCCGCTTCCACCACGTTCCAGAGTCCATCGAGGCTATCTAATGAAGAGGACATTTTAGCTAATCGCCTCCCGGAATTCCTGAAGATTTTAGGGGTTCCCCATTCTGAGACTGTCACAAGATCTTTTTTATCGTCACCATCCATATCGGCCCATACAGCATTGGTTACCATGCCTGCATCCTTCAGATCGTACGCCAGGCGTTCTGTAGCATCCTTAAAGCCGCCTGTACCATCATTCTCCAGGAATAAATGATCCGGATCTATACCATAGGTGCCAACAACGCTTCTGGAACCAATAAAGACATCCATATCCCCATCTCCATCAAAATCGAAAGGAGCAATGGTGGAAACATTTTTAAAAGTGGAAGGCAGCATTTCTTTCGAACGAACAAAATTACCTTTTCCGGTATTGAGGTATAACCTGCTTCGGTAGGTCATTTCCTCGCCCACCTGATTACCGCCAGTGCCTACCATCAGATCCAGGTCTCCATCGCCATCTGCATCAAATAGAGCTGCTGCTGTATCTTCATAGGCCAGATCCTCCTGAAAAACACGCTGAGGCATCGGACGAATATTACCATTGCCAAGGTGTTTGTATAGCACACCTGGCTGGCCATTAGCACCACCTAAAAACAGATCTTCATTTCCATCGCCATCAATATCACCCACAGCAAGTGCCGGACCTTCTTCAGACAGTAATTTGTAGATGAGGCCTTCGTAATCAAAATCATTGTAATTGTTTTCTTTGTGGGTCAACAAGGAGTTGTTTTTGATTTCCTGCAAAAGGGGTGTAATACTTTCTGGTTTTAATAGTTTGTATTTTTCAGTGGCTTCTTCGTGTTTAAAGATCATGGTTTGATCTGCCGCGACATTTTGTGCCAACTGGGTTAGATCATCCGGCCATATCACCCTCAGGGAATCAATATTGGCAGCTGCCCCTAATCCTATGGTCATTTCATAATCCATTGATGACTGAAACCCTCTGGACGGGATCAATTCCTGATAGACGACATTATTGTCGTAATAAAGATTCACGGATGTTCCTATTGCAAACTTGTTAGTTTCAGGGCCTTTGAATTTTAATTTTATATAGTGATTCTCCGTCATGGAATCTGTGTGATTTTCATATAAAAAGGCCTCCATATTCACATTGTTGATCACCAGATCCAGATCGCCGTCATTGTCCAGATCTCCATAGGCGGCACCATTAGACATTGTGGGTAGTTCAAAACCCCAATCTTTATTGGCATTTGAAAAAGTTAAGTCCTTATTGTTCTTGTAGGCGTAATTGGGTTGTGGTCTGATGGGCATCTTACTAATGATGGAATCTATAGATTCTTTTTGGCCGGTCAATGCCATTTTCTGAATAATCTCATTGGCAAAAAAATCAACAAAATCCAGATCTGTAAGATCGTGGTTTATCCCGTTGGTTATAAAGATGTCCCTGAAACCATCATTGTCCATGTCGAACAGGAGTCCGGCCCAACTCCAGTCGGTTGCATCTACGCCACTGTAATAAGCGATCTCCGAAAACGAACCGTTCCCATTATTGAGCTGAAGGGTATTTTGGATGTATTGCTGGTAGAAGTCTTTATCCTGTTTTAAACTGAAAACGTCGTATCCATCAAATTCCATAACCGATTTAACCCGTTCATCTTTTTCGGGTAGCATATCTGTTATAAAGATCTCTGCATGACCATCATTGTTGATATCGGCCATATCGATGCCCATAGCCGATAGAGAAAGGTGGGAGGTCCATCCCTTTATGTCTTCTGTAAACGTACCGTCCTGGTTGTTGATGTAGAGATAGTCTCGCTCGTAAAAATCATTGGAAACATAAATATCAGGATAGAGATCTTTGTTGATATCAGTGATCATAATGCCAAGGCCAAAACCAATAAGACTTCCATAGATACCGGATTTTTCACTTACATCTACAAATTTTCCGTTGTCATTACGGAGAAGCATATCGCCAACTCCCTTAAAGATATCAGGTACACCTTCCCAATCCTGGGCCCGCACCCCTCTTTGCTCGGCATATCCTAAACTACTCACCGGAATGTTACTGTTATTTAATATGTACGCATCAAGGTCACCATCTTTATCGTAGTCAAAAAAGGAGGCATGTGTGGAGAACCCTGTCTTTGCCAAATTGTATTCTGCCGCTTTTTCTGTAAATGTGAGGTCACCATTGTTGATATAAAGATCATTGTCATGGTTATTCCCCTCCATATTACCTGCATTACTAACATAGATATCGAGCAATCCATCCTGGTTGATGTCTACCATCACCACTCCGGTGGACCAGGGTTTACTACCTTCAACGCCTGCCTTAGCCGAAATATCTTCAAAGGTTAAGTTGCCTTTATTGAGATAGAGTTTATTACTTACCATGTTTCCGGTAAGGTATATATCAGCCAGGCCATCATTGTTTACATCCCCAATGGCCACACCCCCGCCATTATAAAAATTACGGTATTTAAAAATGTTGAAGTTCTTTTGATTCTCCACCTTATTGATAAAATCAATTCCGGTCCTTTCTCCAGAAAGAAGTGAAAACAATGTTGGAGCGGTCTCTGTCTCCATGGCAGCCTTTTCTTCCTTGGAGGTACAACCGGTAAAAGAAAAAATGCTGACTAAAGCTAGTAATAGAATTGCATTTCCTGTTCTCATAATCCTTTATCCTTGTTTTTGATCAAAAATATGGGGGTGTCATTGTTTATTCCAATGATAAAATAATCACTTTGGTTCACCCTGAGTTTTTCAATATTTCTTGCCGGGCCCGAGATATCGATATCTGGTGATGGAACCCAATAGAAGTGCCCTTTTTTATCGTTCAACAAAATTATGCCATGCGAGGCATCCATCCTACCTAATTGCGTGCTAATTTCGAATGAATTACCTACCAGCATAAGGTCTTCAAAATCATCATTATTTAAATCCTCAATCAGTATTTCATGGGTAATACTAGCTTGAGATATAAGGGGTAATTCCTCTCTGGTAAAATGGCCCTGCCCATCATTTACCAAATAGATGCTTTTCAATTCGTAAAGTTGCTTTTTTTCTGCCTTTGAAAGTTTCTCCTTTGAAAAAAGGGTATTCAGATCTGCTTTTGCAAAGGAAGCATACGATAAGAATTCCTTGTTGAGAAAAGGCATTTGTTTTGCCAATTCATCTTTGGAAGCAAAAGGGGTTTCTATACCTCCTTCAAAATAGGTGACCACCGGATCTATGGTTCCGTTCTCATCAAAATCTGCTCTGTATAGTGTGATAGGATGTTCCCCGGAGGCTTTTAACCTGCTGTTTAGACCCCAATTCCCGGCAAGTATGTCCAGGTCGCCATCTTTATCAAAATCACAAACCTTAATAACGTTCCACAAGCCGTTGGTGGTTTCCAGGCTAGAATCTTTAAGGGGATCGAGAACCCCACCTTTATTTTTTAAAATGGTAATTGGTTCCCAGTATCCTGCTGTAATAAGGTCCTTTTCACCGTCGTTATCCATATCGGCCCAAAGAAAGTCTTTTACACTTGGGATGGTTTTAAAAGCGTTGTACCTATCACTTGTATCTTCAAGGAACTTAGCTGTTCCATCATTTAAGAAGACGTATTGCCTGGCTGAGGACCCGAACTGTAAAGGGGTTTGGTCTGCTGCAATAAGAACATCCAGATCCCCATCATTCTCCAGATCATGAACAGCCACTTTAGAAGCATTCAGCTCTACTGCCTGAAATTGCAGAGTATCTCTTTTGAACAGTCCTTTATTGTTAATGTACAATCTTGGACGAAGTCTGGCACCCGATTGAAATTCATTTCCGGCACTGACTACCAGCAAATCTGGCCAGGAATCTCCATTGGCATCAAAGAATACCTGAGAAACATCTTCGTTAAGGGCATCAGGGAGAAAAATATCTTCCTGCACCAACTCAAAATTTCCTTCTTCCCTTTGTAAAAAAAGCTGGGAGGCTTGTGCCTTGGCACCACTGATAAATATATCATCTTTGCCATCCTTATTAACATCAGCGACGGCAATTGCAGGTCCTTCATTAGTGTTTGCGAAAGGAACCAATGGATCGCGGTTAAACTCTAAAGTAGGAGGTTCTTTATGTCTAAAGTTGATCGATGGAGCTGCATTGTGTACGTTTAGTTTTTCACTTTTAGAATGGACAAATGAGTAGATCTCCTTCGCCTCCGATTCTTTAAATATTATTTCCTTATTTGCAGCTATATTATAAAGTATTTGACTTTTCCCATTGGGCCAAACTACCTGAACGGAATCTATGTTGGTTTGTTTACCCAGGCCAAAGGTTAAACCCGCGGGTACAGCAGACAGAAAACCCCGGGTCACAAAATTTTCCTGAGTTTGTACTTGTTTTCCAAGGAAAGTATACACTCGTGCTCCAATACCAAAAGGATTTTGTTCATCTCCTTGAAAAGTAACTTTTGTGAAATTTGTATCGTTTTTGAGACGTGTATTATTCTCTAATACCATTGCTTCACCATCAACATTATTAACTACTATATCCAGATCACCATCATTATCCAGATCGGCATAGACCGCACCATTGCTAAAAGTAGGCCGCTTTTCATACCAGACTTCCGTAGCATCTTCAAAAGACAGATTCCCCTTGTTTCTTAAAAAGTAATTCGAAGCTTTTTTTTGAGGGATCTCCTCAATAAATTCCATGTCTTCGGCAGACATACCTTTTTCCAGCCTCTTTTGAATAGACTCATTGGCGATAAAACTTATAAAGTCCATGTCATTTGTGGCCCTTTTAATGCCATTAGTGATGTAAAGATCTTTAAAGGTGTCATTGTCAAAATCTGCCAGCAAGGCGCTCCAGGACCATTCAGTAGCCGATATTCCTGAGAGTTGACCTATTTCACTAAAAGATTCATTCCCAAGATTCAGATGTAAGGTATTCTGCATGTATTGGGGAGCATAGCCATTCTTCAAATAGTATTGGTAGGTAGGGAAGGGGTATTCCAGTCCTGAGGTCTTATAGGTCTCAAGATCTTCAGGCAACATATCCAGGGATACGATATCTACCAGGCCGTCATTGTTGATATCTGCAATATCATTCCCCATGGAGAAATGAGTGGTATGGCCTAGTGCATTGATATTGGAGGAGATTAGCTCTTTAAAGGATCCGTCTTTGTTGTTGATATAGAGGTAATCATTTTCGAAAAAATCATTCCCAATATAAAGATCGGGGTAGGTGTCATTGTTGAGGTCACTTACTGTTAATCCAAGACCATAACCGATTCTACCCTGAAAGATCCCGGCTTCTTCGGAAACATCAGTGAAATATCCGTTTTCATTCTTAAATAATCGGTCTCCCGAGCTTGGGTCCGGTCTCAGGCGTTGTGATCCTTTTCCGTAGGTGATATTAGGATGGACGGAATGGTTAAGGAGGAACATGTCCAGATCCCCATCCAAATCATAGTCAAAAAAAGCAGCCTGGGTGGAGAACCCACTAAAATCGAGGCCATATGAAGCGGCGTCCTCTTTAAATTCAGGAATTCCCTCTTCGTTTACTCCCTGATTTACATATAGCAAATTCTTTCCTTTTATAGTGCGGTAGTTGCCTATCTTACAGATATAGATATCTAGTAACCCATCATGATTGATGTCTACATGGGTGACACCCGTGGTCCAATTGCCCGCGTTATTGATGTTGGCTTCTTCAGTTACATTTATGAATTGAAAACCTCCTTCATTAAGATAGAGTTGATCTGCTTCCTGGTTGGCCGTAAAGTATAGGTCTACCAGACCATCATTGTTGAAATCTGCTGCGGCTACACCTGCACCATTATAGAAATACAAATAGTTCAAAATATTGAGTTCCAAAGACTCGGTAAGTGTATTCTCAAAATTGATGCCTGTCTGCGACGCTTTTAAGGCAGCGAAACGCTTGGATTGAGTGTTTTGGCATCCGCTAAAGAGTATGGTAAGTACTAATAAATACCCTGAAATCCTTATCATCATGCTTCTGAAAGAGGGCCACAAGATACTTAATCTGGGAGGAAGATGGAAATAAGCTATCCTAATGTTTTTGTTAAACAATGTATATTATAATTATAAAAAACCGAATAATATAGCTTACCGGGAGTAGTTTGCAAATAATCCAATATATTTAGGGAAACAAAATAACAAACTAACCTCTAAGATGATAGGAATTTTATCCTTTGTTGGCTTTACCGCCATGGTAGCCATCATTTCATATTTTGCAACAAGGACAACCGATGAAACCTCTTCAGACGGCTATTTTCTGGGAGGAAGAAGTCTTACTGCCGGCGTTATTGCAGGATCACTCCTTTTAACCAATCTCTCTACTGAACAAATAGTAGGGCTTAATGGTAGTGCTTATAAGGATGGGTTATCTGTCATGGCATGGGAAACATTGGCAGCCATAGCTATTGTTGTTACGGCTGTTTTTCTTTTACCGCGATATCTTAAGGGAGGGCTCACAACAGTTCCGCAATTCCTTTCAAAACGGTTCGATGTTTCCACCAAGACCATTACCTCAGCTCTTTTTCTCACAGGTTATGTTGTAGTTTTACTTCCCGTAATTCTGTATTCCGGATCGGTCGCCATTAGTGGAATGTTCAATGTTCCGGAACTTTTGAATGTGTCGGATAAAACCGCCTTAGTTATTTGTATCTGGGGAATAGGGATCATAGGGTCTATTTATGCTGTTTTTGGAGGGTTAAAGGCCGTAGCTGTTTCTGATAGTATCAATGCCATAGGACTTATTGTAGGAGGAATTCTGATCCCTGTCTTTGGGTTAATGGCCATTGGGGATGGCAGTGTTATTGCCGGGCTGGATACACTAATGGCAACAAACCCGGAACGATTCGATTCTACAGGAGAGGCAGGGCAAGAAGTGCCTTTCTCTACCATATTTACAGGAATGATGCTGGTACAACTTTTTTATTGGGGTACCAACCAACAGATCATCCAACGGGCACTGGCAGCCAAGAATTTAGCTGAAGGCCAGAAAGGACTCCTGCTGGCCTCATTTTTAAAGATCTTAGGTCCGTTGATATTGGTATTACCCGGTATGATAGCCTACCATTATTTTGACGGTGGCCTGGCATCGAGCGATCTTGCCTACCCAGAACTTGTGCGTGCCGTATTGCCCAAACCATTGATTGGTTTTTTTGCTGCGGTTCTCTTTGGTGCCATTTTGAGTTCCTTCAATAGTGTGCTCAATAGCTCGGTAACCCTGTTTGGGATAGATATTTATAAACAGCATATCAATAAGGAAGCACCGGAAAAGACGGTAGTGAAGTATGGTAAAATATTTGGGGTTTGTTTGGCCCTGGCCGCCATGTTTATTGCACCAATGATCGCAAATGCAGGAAGTTTGTTCGATTATTTGCAGGAAATAAACGGAATCTACAGTATCCCGATCTTAACGATCATTGTCATTGGGTACACTACCAAAAGAGTGCCTGCAATTGCAGCCAAGATAGGTATTATCTCAGGCTCTGTACTTTATATTATATCTCAGTTTATTTTGGAGCCAAGGTTGGTAAGTTCTGCCCTTGAAGAAGCAAAGGCTTCGGGAATAACGGACTCAGCGGAATTAGCTTTGGTTGAGGCAGATGCCTATCCACATTATTTACATGTGATGGCTATTTTGTTTGTGGCAAATATTGCTTTAATGCTTCTGATCGGAAAATTAAAGCCCAGAGCAACCGCTTATGTTCAGGAATACACTGAACAGGTAGAAATTACGCCATTTAAATACGTGAAACAGTTCGGAATGATTATCGTGATCATCGTGGTGGGCATTTATATCTATTTTGCAAAATAATTCAATGATAAACCCGTCTAGCACATAGTGAAGGACGGGCTTTTATTTTAATTCAAATGTAGCTAGATATGCTGATTGAGTATATTTTCCAGCAATTCTTGTTTTCCGCTTAGACGTGGTAATTCATCTGCCTGAAGGGACAGTTTATACAGGTCCTCTAAATCTAATTTTCCATTTTCGAATTCTTTTCCTTTCCCGGAATCAAAAGAGGTATATCTATCTTTTCTCAGCTGTAAATACGGAGAATTAGAAAGTATTCTATCTGCCGCCAACAGAGCTCTTGCAAAAGTATCTGCGCCACCAATATGGGCGTGAAAGAGATCATCTATATCCGTTGAATTCCTTCTGATTTTAGCATCGAAATTAATCCCACCTCCCCGCAGGCCACCTGCTTTTAAAAATATTAGCATGGCCTCGGTTACTTCGTAGAGATTGTTGGGGAACTGATCTGTGTCCCAGCCATTCTGATAATCGCCTCTGTTCGCATCCAGACTTCCCAGCATGTCATGAGAGGCAGCCACCGCCATTTCGTGTTGCATAGTATGGTTGGCGAGGGTGGCATGATTAAATTCTAAATTCAATTTAAAATCATCCTGAAGATCGTATTGATGTAAAAAACCGATCACGGTAGCGGCATCAAAATCGTATTGATGCTTCATGGGTTCCATTGGCTTGGGTTCAATAAAAAAGTTGCCCTTAAACCCCTGTTTCCGCGCATAGTCTCTGGCCATCCCCAGGAATTGACCCATATGATCCAATTCTCGTTTCATATCCGTATTCAGCAGGGACATATAACCTTCCCTGCCGCCCCAGAAAACATAATTTTCACCATGTAATTCCATCGTGGCATCCAGGGCCAGTTTAATCTGTGCTCCTGCTCTCGAAACTACATTAAAGTCGGGATTGGTAGCGGCCCCATTCATATATCGTGGATGCGAAAAACAGTTTGCTGTACCCCACAGGAGTTTTACTCCGGAGGCTTGTTGTTTCTCTTTAATATAGGAGACAATAGCGTTAAGTCTGTCTTCTGATTCCTTGAGTGATCTCCCTTCCTGAATAAGATCAAAATCATGGAAGCAGAAATAATTGAATCCCATTTTAGTGATGAATTCAAAGGCAGCATCTGCTTTTGCCCTGGCGGCTTCAAAGGGATCTGAAGGAAGGTCCCATGGAAAAGTTTGGGTACCTGCTCCAAACGGGTCGGAGCCCTGGCCACAGAAGGAGTGCCAATAGGCCACGGCAAACTTAAAATGTTCCTGCATGCTCTTACCTGCAACTAGTTGTTCAGGGTTGTAATATTTAAAGGCCAGTGGATTGTCTGATCCTTTTCCTTCAAAATGTATGTCGCCTATTCCTTTGTAGTATTCTTTAGTGCCTAAAAGTGCCATACTGTTATTTTTATCCTTTGTTTACAATTTCTTTCCAATTTTGATATGCTTCCTCATATGGTTTTGTTTCCTTCAGAGGATTAAATGTACGTAAGTAGTCATTGCTTAGCAGGGTATCGCTAAATGCCTTGAGATCTCCATCATGTAATGTACAAGCTCTGGCGGCACCTACGGCCCCGGTGGTATTGTATAATTCTATGGGATAGCCTATAAGTGTACATATGGTGTTGGAGAATATTTCAGATTGAAATAAATTATCATTACCGGCCCTGATAATCTTTGGTTGAAGACCTTCACCAATTAAGATCTCCATTCCATACACAAAGGCAAACGCTATACCTTCTAAGGCAGCCCTGCACAAATGTGCTTTTGTGTGAAGATTAAGATCGAGATGTAATATCTGTCCTCCAATGTTTTTGTTATTCAACATTCGCTCTGCCCCATTACCAAATGGCAGAAGTAACAGACCATCACAACCAACAGGCACTGTATTGGCCAGTGTATTCATTTCATCATAAGTTTCTACTTTCAGGTTCTCTCGTAGCCAACGGTATTGTATTCCTGCTCCGTTGATACATAGTAGTTTGCCCAGAACAGGTTTTTTCAATGAATAGTTGACGTGGGCAAAATTATTGATCCTGGAGATCTCCTTGCTTTTAAGGGAATCACTTATCGCATAAATAACTCCGGAGGTTCCACCGGTCATAGCTATTTCACCGGGATGAAAGACGTTGAGTGACAATGCATTGTTTGGTTGATCCCCGGCCCTGTAAAGTATAGGCGTTTCTTTGGCCAAACCAGTTTCAGCAGCAGCTCTGGCAGATACTGTTCCCTGATGCCCGAATGTTGGAACAACTTCCGGGAGGTGATCCTTGGTAAGACAGTAATAAGTTAGCAACCAATCCGCGATCTTCTGATCCTTAAAATCCCAAAAGATCCCTTCCGTTAAACCGGGTAGGGTAGTAGCTACCTTGTCACTTAATTTGAATGCAATATAATCTCCGGGAAGCATGGCCTTGTAAATTTTCTTGAATAAAGCCGGTTCATTTTCTTTTACCCATTTAAGCTTTGAGGCCGTAAAATTTCCTGGAGCATTTAATAGTTGCGTTGAACATTTTTCACTGCCGATGTTTCTCAGGGCATCCTTTCCAATATTAACGGCTCTGCTATCGCACCAAATGATAGCATTACGCAGGGAATTCCCTTCGTTGTCAATCAATACCAGGCCATGCATTTGATACGAAATGCCAATACCAAGGATATCTTTTTTATCAATGGAATGTGCAGTTAGTAAGCTTTTGGTTGCCGAGCAAAG
Organism: Eudoraea sp.; assembly: GCA_013042125.1. Taxonomy (GTDB): domain Bacteria; phylum Bacteroidota; class Bacteroidia; order Flavobacteriales; family Flavobacteriaceae; genus Muriicola. The sequence goes on along the minus strand of JABDQS010000067.1, from coordinate 4,023 downwards.
GTGTTTCCACCAATCTTCCTGGTCTTGTTCTGCCCAATTGGTTTTAGGTGCAAGAATGGACATTTCACCGGACGGTTCTTTTTGAACACCTACAACCCTGCCAGTGGCCATATGTACAAGGGCCACTTTAATAGAGGAACTTCCAATATCATATCCTATATAGTACATCTAGTGAAGGTGCGCATGGATAGTTAAGGTAGGGTATTCCAGGAATACCTACAAAAGAAATTGTCACATCAATAGTACGTAATAGAAAAACAGAACATAAAAAAACCCCGGTCTGTGACCGGGGTTCTTATTAGTATGTTCTCAGGGATTAGTATCCCGGGTTTTGTACTAAGTTAGGGTTCGCCAACAATTGAGTTGGAGGAATTGGGAACAAATGACGACTTGTGTTTCCAATTTCTGCGGATTCTTTAAATAACCAATCCCGTGTAAATTGTCCGAAACGGATAAGGTCATTCCTTCTCCATACTTCCTGATACAACTCACGACCTCTTTCATCGATCAGTTGCTGTTCTCCTACAGTTCCCAGTGGAGTTGCTCCCCTAAGTACCCGTAGTTCGTTTACCATAGCAGTAGCATCACCGCCAGAGCGCAACATGGCTTCCGCTTTCATCAAATGTGCATCAGCATATCTGAATATTACTTCGTGACTGGCAAATCCACCACCATATCTTGGGTTGTATTTCATAACACGAATACCAGTGGTCTCATCGTTATTGATAAAACTAGATGCACCTTGCCCATCAACAAAATCTCTTTTGAAAGTTAAGGGTGCTCCGGCTCTGTCTGTCAATGGTGTACCATCTAAAGCGTATTGTTGCCCAACCAGATATCCAAAACCTACGTTGGAACCGTCTACCAGCCCACCGTTATCAGTAGTGCCTGCTTCTCCTGTAAATGTACTACCTGCAAGAGGCACTCCTCCTCTTCGTTCTTCTTGTCCGTCTGCAGGATCACCATTTGCATCAAGTTCATTGCTATTAGGATCACCTTCGTACAAATCGTAGTATTCGGCAAGGGTACTAAATCCGTTCCATCCTCCACCGCCAATAGCAGTTGAATTGTAATGAAGGCCGTTAAAGATTCTGTTCCCAGTTGCCAATGCTGATAAGGACCAGATGGTTTCAGTATTTCCGCCTGTATCAGCAGGATCCCTGAATAGATCGAAGTAACCAGCTTCAAGTCCGAAACCATCAGCTGCAATTTGATCTACCAAAGAAACTACTTCATTCATGTCTCCTGAATCAGGACTTCCGCCGAGGTAAATATGCTTGTTCAAAAGCACCTTAGCCTTCAGATAACGTGCCGCTGCTTTGCTTCCTCTTCCGAGGTCACTACTCAGTGGTGCAACGGTCGGTAAATTAGCTATGGCCTGATCAAGATCTGCGAGGATAAAATCGACAGCAGCCTGACCTGTAATTACTTCCGGTAAAGTTGAAGATGGAAGTGAGGTATCCCTAAATGGAATTTGCCCATAGTTGTCTAAAATAATCCACATACTGAAAGCTCTAAGAAAACTTGCATCTCCAATATTTTGGGCAGATGGGTTACTCCTTGAGTCCAGAACTTGTGAAGCCTGTAACTGATTAGCATTAAATTGGTTCCAAACGGTTCCGATAAAGGCGTGTTCTGAATTCCATGCATGGTTATGCAAAACTCTCCAAAGGCCGTTATCACCCCAGTCTGTTCCTCTTGTGGGAACTAAGGCTGCATCTGTTGTCACCTCCTGTAAGGCAAAGAAATTTGCCTGATCTCCATACTGTCCTCCTACACTACTGTAGAGTCCGTCTATCGCAGAGGAAGGATCCGCAAGTCCCTGGAAGCCTTCACTGATAATAGAATCAGTTTCTTCGATCTCCAGATTGGTACAAGCTGTTAGTCCTACCAATGAAGCAAGTGTGAGTAAATAAATTTTGATTTGAATTCTTTTCATGATTTTCAACTTTTTTTTAATTAAAATGATGCATTAAGACCGAAAGTTATTGTCCTTGGATTTGGGAATGCTGCCCAGTCGATTCCTCTTGTAGGTACTCCGGAACCAAGGTCACCGGTAGGAACAGTAACTTCGGGATCAAGACCAGAGTAATCAGTAATAAGGAATAAATTCTGACCGGTTAATGACAATCTTAAGGTTTTGAATAGGCCGTCTCCTGTTAGAGGCACATTGTACCCAAGGGTTGCGTTCTGAAGACGAACAAAATCACCTTTTTCAAGGAACCTTGTAGAAACATCTGCAGATGCACCACCATCCTCTCCGGAAGTAACTACATCCTGAGTAACGTTACGTGCGTTGTTGATAGCACCTCCTGTGAAGAAACCATTTCGGGTATTGTTATATACAGAGAATCCGAACTGACCTGAGAAATAAGCCGAAGCATCCCAGTTGCCGGTGCTGAAATTCAGCGATAAACCAGATGTAACATCCGGTAAGGCGTCCTCACCAACAAAGGTCTGGTCAGCGATAGGATCTCCAACTCCGTTTCCATCTACGTCCTGGTATATAGGGAATCCGTTGCTGTCAAAGCCTTCAAAGATGGCCATGTAGTAAGAGAATAATGATCTTCCGGCTTCAAAACGCTGAGCGAAAGCACCTGAAAGACCCTGTCCGTTGATCTCACCAGTATTAATAGCACTGGCAAAATCCTGAACCTCATTCTCGTTGTATGCGATATTAAATGCAGCAGAGAATGTAGTATTCTCGGACTGTATAAAATCGTAGGCTACGGCGAATTCAATACCCTGGTTAAGGATAGTGGCATCTACGTTACCAAACTGGAACGGATCTACTGCAGGAGCTGCAGGAGGAGTTCTCAGTAAAAGGTCATTTGTTTCATTGCGATATACATCGATACTACCTGATAATCTGTCTGAATTAAAACCAAAGTCAAAACCAACGTTCAGGTTCAGTGTTTCTTCCCATTTAAGGTCAGGTACATCTGTCGCAACAATGGCTAAACCACTTGGGTTTACCGTTAGGTTCGTTTGAGTTCCAATTCCGCCAAATCGTTGTCTGGCAACAAAGTTACCGTACCCAAGACCTTCCTGGTTACCTACCAGACCACCACTTAAACGCAGTTTTAAAGTAGATACATTATCGCCAACAAATCCTTCTTCATTAAGTTTCCAGGCAAATGCACCGGAAGGGAAGTATCCATATTGGTTTTCAGGACCGAACCTGGAAGAACCATCCGCTCTTACAGTAGCTGTAAATAGGTACTTATTAGACAATGAGTAATTAACACGTGCGAAGAACGACTGTAATTCATCCGTATTATTAAAGGTGTCTGCCGTCATGGCTCTAACCAATTTGTTAAAACCAAATCCTACATCTTCACCGGCAACCACTATAGGCTGAAGTCTATTCACGATAAGACCGGAAGTGTTTTCACCATAATAATACTGTTGGAATTGACCGTCTATGGTTCTTCCTGCATTATTAACAGTCTCACGAAGATCTGATCCCATTTGATTAAGATCGCTGGTTCCGAAACCACGACCTTGTGAATTTCTTCCACTAACATTGAAATCCTGGAAGGAATATCCTACCAAGGCATCGATATTGGAGTTGCCAAAATCTTTTTTGAAATTCAAAGTAGCTTCCAATAAGTGGTTCTCCCTGAGAAGAGTGTTATAAAATCCTAAACCAATACCTGTAACTCCGTCGAAGTTCAACAAATTACCGGAAAGCGCTGAGGTGTTTTCACCTTCGGATTTATCGTAACCAACATTGATTTTACCGGTAAGTTCAGGTGTGAACTTATAATCGATAGAACCATTGATCAATATCCTGTCGGTATTAGTTTCGTTTTGTGTATTAGCTAAATAATTCCCGGGCTTGATCTGCGTTCCACCATCGGTGAAATTCGGACTTGAACCCCAGGTTGGGTTAGCCGAGTAACTGGCTCCAAGGATATCCCCACGGAATCCGGCGCCACCACTTAGGGGAGCAGTCTCATCGTTAACACGAGACAGGGTTGCTTGCAAACCTAATGTCAATTTATCATCGAGGAAACGATG
>JABDQS010000066.1 GCA_013042125.1 Eudoraea sp. | reverse complement strand
AATTAACACAGACCAATCCGGCAATAAATACGGCCTGGGAGACAGCCTCTGCCATAGAGCGAGATTTAAATTTTGCCTTAACAGTACGAGATAATGCTTTCGGAGGCGGGCAGGTTACCTCCGATGTGGTAAATGTAAGGGTAAGTAATGCTGCAGGCCCCTTCCTGGTAAGTTCTCAATCTTCTGTAGAGACATACAGTGCAGGGTCTTTGCAGACGGTTATCTGGGAAGTAGCCAATACAGATATTTCCCCGATAAATGCACAGTTTGTGGACATTTATCTTTCTCTGGACGGAGGACAAAGTTTTCCTATCCTTTTAGCTGAGAAAGCAGCGAATGACGGTGAGCATGAGGTGCTATTGCCCGGTACGGCCAGTACTGAAGCCCGTTTTATGGTTAAAGGGTATCAGAACATCTTTTTTGCGGTAAACAGCACAGACTTTGTTATTGAAGAGGTCCCGTTTGTGCTTCAATTTGATGATCTGGCCTTTGATGTATGCCAACCTGTAGATAAAGTATTTCCATTTGTATTAGAGACTTATGGTGGTTTTGGTGAAGAAGTGACCTTTAGCGCAAACGGAGTGCCTCCGGGATTGGGTGTTTCTTTTTTACCGGGAACAGCAACCGCAAATAATACACCAGTAGATATTACTATTTCAAATACTACGGCAGTAACTGAAGGCTTTTATCCAATTCAGATCATAGGTACGGCTCCTTCTTATTCGAAAGAAGTCACCATTATGCTCAATGTATTTGATACAGATTTTCCGGAGGTAACACTTCTTGGTCCGGCTGATGCGGCTTTTGATATTGCATTAAAACCAAACCTCAGCTGGGATACTCCTGCGATCAATAATGCCTATCAGGTAGAAATAGCAACCGATGCCGGCTTTGCCTCGGTTATTGAAACAGCCACAGTGATCTTTAAAAATTATATTCCTGAAAATTTACTTCCAGAGACCACTTATTTTTGGCGTATCAAACCGGTGACAAATTGTGGGGAAGGTATTTTTGGAACCCCATTCAGTTTTACAACTCTCCCCGTAAATTGTAAAATGAAAAGTGCTGGAGATACTCCTGTCTCTATTTCATCGACAGGGACACCCACTGTGAGTTCAACAATTATGGTTATGGATGATCTGCCAATAGCAGATATCAATGTTATGGTGAACATAGAACACACCTTTTTATCAGATTTGATCATAAGTCTGGTATCCCCATCGGGAACGGAAGTAATACTGACTTCCAATTCTTGTTCCCAATTAGAAAATATTGATGCGATTTTTGATGACGCCGCCGCTCCTTTTACCTGCAATGGTGATCCGGGGATCGGCGGGACGGTTAAGCCCCTGGGTTCTTTGTCATCCCTGAATGGCGAATCAACTTTTGGAGAATGGACCTTGTTGGTTAAGGATACGGCTCCTGCGGATGGTGGGATTATATCAGACTTTACCTTAGAAATCTGTGTTGAGGGTGTATTCAGACCCGATGCAGATGGAGATAATGTGTTTGATGATGGAGATGACCTATGCCTGGGCACGCCTCCAAATACAGAGGTAGATGTTGATGGTTGTCCGGTATATCGCTTTGATCAGGAGAATTTTAATATTGTAGTAACCAGTGAATCTTGTATCACAAGCAATGATGGACAAATTGAGATAAACGCAACATCTGTCTTAGATTATACGATTAACATAAGTGGGAACGGAGTTGATCTTTCTACAGGTTTTACTTCGTTCTTTGAACTAAGGAATCTATCATCAGGTACCTATTCCGCTTGTATTATTGGCAATGATGGAACTATCTTTTATGAAGAGTACTGTTTCGATTTTGTAATTACAGAGCCAGATCCTCTTTCAGTACTACTAGCTTTGGATCAAACAGGCTTGCAGGCTACTCTTAATCTAAAGGGATCCGTTTTATATAATATTGAATTGAATGGGATTCTCACCCAGACTACACAATCGCAATTTACCTTGGATCTTAAATCCGGGATCAATGCCTTAAAAGTTACGGGCAGCTTACCTTGTCAGGGTTCTTTTGAAGAGTTGATCGTCATAGGCACTGAACCACTTGTTTATCCTAATCCTTTTATAAATGAGTTGGAATTATACCTGCCCAGTGTAAGCTCAAAAGTACAAGTGAGTGTATTTAATTTGCTGGGTCAGACTCTAGTATCAAATACCTATCAACCAGAAGATCAAGCTATCAGTTTGGATCTTGCAGCTTTACCGCCCGGGGTTTATGTGCTGAACGTCACAGGTGTTGGACTAAATTATTCATCTAAAGTTGTAAAAAGATGAAACAGATATTGACTTTATTATTGGTCCTTTTGTTGGTTGCCTGTGGCAAAGATTCGCCGAAGCCACCCGAGGCCGCAACGCTGAGTTTTCCCGCAGAAAATTCCGAATGTACCACCGGTATCAGTCTAAATAACACTACCAGTCAGGTAGAATTCAGATGGTTTGCAGCCAAACATGCAGATACTTATCAATTAAAATTCACCAATGTTCTGACTAACACGTCCGTGACAAATGCACCCACGGAAGCTCTGTCAGCCAGAGTACCTCTTTTAAAAGGAGTTCCTTATCGATGGACCATCACCACAAGGAATAATGACACTCAGGACATAGCTATAAGTGAGGCCTGGTTTTTTTATAATGCAGGTTCTCAAAGCACCTTTCCTCCTTTCCCTGCACAGATCAGTAAACCTATTTCGGGAGGAACGGTTGCACGAGATCTGAATAATGAGATCAGCTTAGGTTGGACAGGAGCAGATGTAGATAATGATATTGCCGTTTACGAGGTGTATTTAGATACTGTCACTGATCCACAACTTTTAATAGCCTCTCCTTCGCTGGGTATAACTGAGATACAGGCCAGTGTAGAGGCAGATACAATCTATTATTGGCGTGTTGTTACCATTGACCGGGCAGGAAATACGTCCGATTCTGGTACTTATTCCTTTAGAGTGCTTCGCTGATCAGGTATTATTGAATTCATTCATAGTAATGTTCACTCCCTGCAATACAAAGGAGCTAACAAGGGCAGTACATCTGTCCAGACGCTCTGGTAATGCACTGGACTCTTCTTCATTCCAGTTACCCAGCACATATTCTACTTGTCGACCTTTTGAAAAATCAGATCCCAATCCAAATCGAAGTCGGTTGTACTGATTGGTCTGTAAGGTATTCTGAATATCGGCAAGGCCATTATGACCTCCGTCACTTCCTTTTGTTTTTAAGCGAAGTGTTCCAAAAGGGAGATTAATGTCATCGGTGATGATCAGCAGATGCTCTTTGGGGATCTTTTCCTTTTCCATCCAATAGTGCACAGCTTTCCCGCTTCTATTCATAAAGGTCGCCGGCTTCAGGAGTAAGAGACTTCTTCCTTTGATCTTAAACGTGGCAGTAGCTCCTAATTTATTTGATGAAAAGGACAACTCGTTTTTATCAGCCAGCCTGTTTAGCACCTGAAATCCGATGTTATGACGGGTATTTTCATATTCCAAACCAATGTTCCCCAGGCCAACTATCAAATATTTTTTCATGATGTCTTCTTCTTTCAGGATGGGTGGTGAGGACCCAAAAAGTAATTTTAGTAAGGATCGCATAATAGGGGGGTCATTCCGCTAAAATACAAAAGCATCCCGAGAATTAATCCCGGGATGCCTTTCATTAAGATCATAGAATTATTATTCTTTTGCTTCAGTATCAGCCTCAGTAGTTTCAGCCGTAGTAGCCTCTCCTTCTTCACCTTCTGCACCTTCTGCACCTTCGATTTCATCTCCTTCTTCATCTTCCTCGATGACAATGGCAGCACGAGCTGTTTTAACCTGCACAACAACCGTAGTTTCAGGGTGTAAGATTGCAAATTTGTCATTTAGAAGGGATTCAACTGTTATGTTATCCCCAATTTTCAAAGTTGAAATATCAATTTCAAAGAAATCTGGCAAGTCATCCGGTAGAGCTTTGATTGCCAGTGTTCTTTTTCGGAACAACAAACGTCCCCCATTTCGTACCCCGGGAGAATTTCCTAATAATTTCACAGGAATGTTCATTGTAAGTTCCTTGTCCTTGAAAAGCTGATAAAAATCAATGTGAATGATCTTATCTGTCACAGGGTGGAATTGTATGTCCTGCAGAATGGCGCTTAATTTGTTTCCATCTTCTAACTCAACCACAACAGTGTGAGCTTTAGGAGTGTACACCAAATCTCTGAACGCTAGTTCATCTGCTGAAAAGTGTAGCGGTTTTTCCCCTCCGTAGACCACGCAAGGGACCTTTCCAGCATTACGTAGGGCCTTCGATGCTTTTTTGCCCACGCTTTCTCTTTCTGATCCTTTGATTGTAATTGACTTCATTATTTAGATTTAAATTAAATTCTACATTAAAAATTTTGAAGCGATGGAGGTGTTGTGATGTACCCTATGCATAACATCTGCAAAAAGATCGGCACAAGTCAAAACCTTTATTTTTTCGCTATTTGCCTTACTTGGAATAGAATCAGTGATGATCAATTCCGAAAGTTGCGACTTTTCTATTTTTTCATAAGCACTGCCCGAAAGCAAGCCGTGTGTAGTGATTGCACGCACGCTCAAAGCACCGCGTTCCATCATCAGGTCGGCTGCCTTGGTGAGCGTTCCTGCTGTATCTACCATGTCATCGACCAATACTACATTCCTGTCTTTTACATCTCCAATGAGTTCCATGTGAGATATAGTGTTAGCCTTGGACCGTTGTTTGTAACAAATGACCACATCGCAGGATAGGGCCTTGGAGTATGCATATGCCCTTTTTGACCCCCCCATATCCGGAGAAGCAATGGTCAAATTCTTAAGTCCTAACTTTTTTAAGTAAGGAAGAAAGAGCGTAGAAGCAAATAAATGATCCACAGGTTTTTCAAAGAATCCCTGAATCTGATCAGCATGGAGGTCCATGGTAATTATCCTTGTAGCTCCGGCCGTCTCAAGCATTTTAGCCACCAACTTTGCCGCAATAGGCACTCTTGGTTTATCTTTTCTGTCTTGCCGTGCCCATCCAAAATAGGGTATTACAGCGGTAATATGCCTAGCTGAGGCCCTTTTGGCCGCATCGATCATCAGCAACATTTCCATTAAGTTCTCAGAACTTGGATTGGTAGAACCAATAATAAATATCCTGGTGCCTCGGATCGACTCTTCGAAGGAGGGTTGAAACTCCCCGTCACTATAGCGTGAGAACAAAACCTTTCCTAAGTCCGCACCGTAGGATTTGGCGATCTTCTCGCCAAGGACCATGCTTTGGGAACAGGCGAAAATTTTTGGTTCTGGAACTTGATATGGCATATGTAACGACTTGTTCGCTAGTTTCTTAGCGCTCCTTTTTCTAAAGGAGGTGCAAATTTAGGAATTTATTTGGCTTCTACAGGATAAATGGGTAGAATTTTAAGCTTGCAAATAAAAATATTTTTTAGCTTTGCAGTCCCTTTGCCTCGGTGGCGGTCCCGATAGTTATCGGGAGGTAGACCTGCCTGCCGGCAGGCAGGCGCGCTGGAAATGTTAAGGAGTAATGATTTGGGTATATGCGACTTCGAGTGTGTCTTTTAACGACATTTATGTTAGCATGACCAATAATTTGGAAGAAAGAGTAAAGAAGCATAATAAAGGAAGAGAAAGAACAATTAAGGAAACTAAGAGAGAAATAAAAATGCCTCGGTGGCGGAATTGGTAGACGCGCCGGATTCAAAATCCGGTTCTGCAAGGAGTGTGGGTTCGATTCCCACCCGAGGTACAGATAAACCACAAAAAAGGTCAAACGCGAGCGAGCTTCTCAAAAGGAAGCTCGCTTTCTTTTGAGAAGTGAACGCAGCGTTTTTTTTGTGGTTTTCAAAACGAGCTTGAAGGGAAGCTTTCCGCAGGAAAGCAATCCCACCGAGTTTTGATCATCACCTTAACCATTAAGAATACTTTCTAATAATTAGTACAAGATGCAATCTAATGTTATCGATTGAAATGCTTCCTTTTGTGGTTTTCAAAACGAGCTTGAAGGGAAGCTTTCCGCAGGAAAGCAATCCCACCGAGTTTTGATCTTCATTTTCACTATTAAGGATACTTACAAGGAATTCGCACCAGATGTAATCTTACGGCAACGATTGAAATGCTTTCTTTTGTGGTTTTCAAAACGAGCTTGAAGGGAAGCTTTTAGAATTAGTTCAATCTCACCCTAGTTTCAAATATGAAGCGCACTTCTTTTTTTGCTAAAATGGGATGCGGGTTTTCCCATTGGCGATCGGGGCTATTAGCATTACAGAAAAAGGCTTCCGGATAACTGTAATTAGGGACTATTTCATGTTTAACGAACAAATAATTAAAGATAATGAGATCAAATTAGAACGGTACTTGATATACGACCAACTAATAATCTCAGCTATGTGTTTACAGTGATCTGGATGTCTTATCTGAAGGCCAAGATTCGCAACGTTCCATGAACCTAAAAGAAGTGCTTGGTTTTCTTTCGTTCCACTAATGTTGTTCTGGATTGATCTGCCTTAGTCAAAGACATTATTGCGTTTTTGATTAAGTATAATTTATTATTACAAGTGTATTACAACCGTGATATTCTACTATATACCTATAAACTCCTGAGGTTAGGTTAATTACCTTTAATTTAAGCCGCTAAAACGATACATAAAACTTTCAATATAATTTACTATCAACTATGGTAAATTTACTTTTAGGAGAATATGATCGTCTATAAAATATGATCCGAATATTCAAAAATAACCTCCCATAACACCAGTTTAATTTTTAGCAACACAATCCTATGACAGACAATTTGATACTGAATTTTACACCTACGGGTATGATCCCCACCAAGAAAATGACTCCTTTTGTTCCCATAGGTGTTTCTGAAATTGTTGAGGACGTCCATCTGGCTTCTGAAATTGGAATTACCATGGTTCATTTACACGCAAGAGATCCTATATCAGAAGAGCCTACCTATAAAAAAGAAATTTATGCCGATATAATTAAGGGTATTCGCAAATATGCTCCCTCGCTCGTAATTTGCGTTTCTTTAAGTGGAAGGACTTTTAGCAAATTGGAACAACGTTCTGATCCATTGCAATTAGAGGGCGTTTTAAAACCGGATATGGGAAGTTTAACTCTCAGTTCTTTAAATTTCAATAATATATCCAGTACGAATTCTCCTAAAATGATTCAGGAACTGGCTTCAATAATGAAAGAAAAAGGCATACTACCCGAACTTGAGGCATTTGACCTGGGAATGATCAATTATGCAAAATATCTTGAAAAAAAGGATCTGATTAAAGCGCCTTTTTATTTTAATTTATTATTGGGAAATATTGCCTGTGCCCAAGCAGAACTTCTACATGCCGGGATTATGATCAAAGATCTTCCTGCTGATTCTTTATGGAGCTTGGCAGGAATTGGAAACACCCAATTAAAAATGAATTCAATTTCAATTGCTATTGGTGGCGGGGTTAGGGTTGGACTCGAAGATAATATTTGGTTTGATGAATCAAGGACAACATTAGCTACTAATGCCGATTTGTTAAAACGAATACACACCATTGCCCAAGCAAATTCAAGAGAGATTATGACCCCGATGGAATTTAGGGAGAAAATGAATTTGGCCCCTGGAAATGGCGAATATGGCCTCAAAGCTTAAATGCAACAACCAATTGGTATGGAAGTCACTAAAAAATCAAAAACCTCCAGGGTAAAATGGTTATGGAACATTGTTCGTCATGGACTAATCTTACATGGAATAACAAACAGATTGGAAAAAATCGGGATCGATATTGACCCATATTATTGGGTACAGGAAGGTATATCAGGATATTCTCCCCCTGAAATAAGAGGAGATACTTCAGAGTTTTCAATTAAATATTTAAATCTGGAAGAAGTAACACAAACAATCAGCAGAGTTTCAGGGTTTCGTAAACAAGAAATTCTAGATGGTTTTAGGAATGGCCAATTATGTGTAGGTCTAATACACCAAAAAGAATGCGCTGCTTTTATGTTTATTGAATTAAACGATTTTGAATTAAAAAAACGGACTTTTAAACTAGCGGATAATGAGGCATATCTTCTGAATATGTGGACATTCGATGCCTACCGGGGTATGAACATAGCTCCTTATTTACGATATCAATGCTATTTATTATTAAATGAAATGGGACGAGACACTACCTTTAGCATAAGTGACTATTTTAACAAATCTTCAATAAAATTTAAAAAGAAACTAAACGCAAAACATCTCAAGCTCTATCTGTATGTGGGTTTATTTAAAAAGTATCATTGGAATTTTGAATTAAAGGATTATTCAAAATAGTACTTACTTCTCTCGGTATGCATAATTGCAATGCCAATTATTTCAATCTTTATTGGAATCTCTGAACGGGTTGGTGCTCTCGTTTTTTTGAAGGATTCAGAATGTGCCTGAAGGCATGAATTTAGAAGTAATTCAATCCCATCCTAATTTCAAATATGAAGCTCGCTTCTTTTTTGAATTAACAAGCGCGGGGCTTCCATTTCATTCTTATTATATTTACTTACTTCTAAAAGTTCCGGTATGAAATCTAACATCCTTCTCCTATTCTTTCTGACGACACTTTTAGCCATCAATGGGTGTTCGAAAAAACAAAAAATGAATGTCCTTGTCTTTAGCAAGACGGAGGGCTTTCGTCACCAATCTATCGCTGCAGGAAAGGATGCCCTGGCTAAAATGGCCCGGGAAAAAGATTTTGACGTAACCTTTACCGAAGATGCTGAACTATTCAATGAAAAAGAATTAAAGAAATACAATACAGTTGTATTCCTTAATACCACCGGAGATGTTCTGAGTGAGGCGCAACAAAATTCCTTTGAACGTTATATACAGGCAGGAGGTGGCTATGTAGGGGTGCATTCAGCAACCGATACAGAATATGATTGGCCCTGGTATGGAGGCCTGGCAGGTGCTTATTTTCTTGATCATCCCAGTGATCCGAGCAACGTTCAAAAGGGAAAGTTTACGGTAACTCAAAAAGACCATTGGGCAACCAAAGGCATGCCGGATGAGTTTGAGCGTGAAGACGAGTTTTACAGTTTTAAAGACATTTCTCCCAATATAAATGTGGTCCTTACACTAGACGATAAAAGCTTTATTGGAGGAAGTAACCCGGATTATCATCCTATGAGCTGGTATCAGGAATATAATGGGGGCAGATCTTTCTACACGGCTATGGGCCATACAGACGAAACCTATTCTGAACAACTTTTCCTTGATCACCTATGGGCTGGTCTTCATTATGCAATGGGAGGTGATTCACCGAAACCGTTGGACTAGGCTCTGGAATCTTGGCTACGGTCTTCTGTTCTTTGGTAGTTCCGGTGCTTCCCCGTGGCGCTGTCCTTACCCTTTCTTACTGATTTTAAGCAAAATATCTTTCTTTTTTAGACTGTGTAGTTCATCGATCATCTATTGTAATACAACGGGTTAGGCACGTAATGTTGTACTCGATAAATGGTGTGTTATTTAGGATGTTTGTCCTACAGCATGTCATTCATCTTTTTTTCTTTCTCCTAAACCAAAAGTGCTGCCTCTCATACAATAGCACCATAGCTTTGTTTGTATAGTTTTAACCTAAAATGAACAGGTATGAAGACATTATTACTTATGAAAGAGATCTATACAGAGGCATTCAAGGCTCTGGAGAACTTTTTCGTGCGAAGATTTTTCAAAATTTTTGCATGGTTTAGTTTGATCTTGTTCCTGATTGTAGTGTATGCTTTTGTGTACAGGATCCTCACCGGTTTTCCATTTGATTAATAGGAAACTGGACTTGTTTTAAAACGATGCGGAGAAAGTTCGACATTATTGATGCGTTTATTGTGGTGGGATGTTTATTCATCTCCTTCATGGTATTCATCATCATCCAGGCCTTTCAGGGGTTCTGAGATCTATAGCCAATCATTAACTACCCTATATGGGCTGCACAACTATTGTGCGGCCTTTTCTTTTTGTTTGTATTTTTAATGTGGAAAATATCCAAATAAATGGATATATTCCATATATTAGCTATCCTTTTTGGATAGTATGCAAAAGACCATTTTACATCTCGACCTCGATACTTTTTTTGTATCCGTAGAACGCCTTATTAACAGTGAGTTAAAGAATAAACCCCTATTGGTAGGAGGTACCAGTGACCGCGGGGTAGTAGCTGCCTGTAGTTATGAGACCCGTGGCTTTGGGGTACACTCTGGTATGCCCATGAAAATGGCACGGGAACTCTGTCCCGAAGCAGTAGTGATACGGGGCAATGCAGGTACCTATAGCAAGCATTCAGACCTGGTTACCGAGATCATCAAAGAAAAGGTACCCCTCTTTGAAAAGTCGAGCATTGATGAGTTCTATGCAGACCTTTCCGGGATGGACCGTTTTTTTGGCTGCTATCAGTATGCGTCCGAACTCCGGAGGGCGATTACCAGGGAAACCGGACTCCCTATTTCCTTTGGCCTATCTGTTAACAAGGTGGTCTCTAAAGTGGCTACGAACGAGGCCAAACCCAATAACCAGCTAAAGGTAGATTTTGGGTACGAAAAACGCTTTCTGGCCCCGCTATCCATCAAAAAGATCCCCATGGTAGGTGACAAGACCTACCAAACTCTCCGGAATTTGGGGCTGCGGCGGGTAAGGACCATACAGGAAATGCCCATGGACATAATGCAACGGGTACTGGGTGCCAATGGGAGGGTCATCTGGAAACGCGCCAATGGGGTAGACAATACTCCCGTGATCCCCTTTTCGGATCGTAAATCGATCTCTACAGAACGCACTTTTGACAAGGATACCATAGATGTAATTAAACTCAGGGGCATTTTAATTGCCATGACAGAGAACCTGGCCTACCAACTGCGGCGGGGCGAAAAACTAACCGCCTGTATTGCGGTAAAAGTGCGCTATTCAGATTTTAATACCTATTCCAAACAAGTCCGTATTCCCTATACCAGTGCAGACCATATTCTTATCCCCAGGATCCTGGAGCTCTTCAACGTCCTCTATAACAAACGGATGCTGGTACGCCTTATAGGGATCCGGTTCAGCCATTTGGTACCGGGCAATTACCAGATCAATTTGTTCGAAGATACCGAGGAGGCCCTCAACTTATACGCAGCCATGGATCAACTCCGGGAGCGTTTTGGAGACAAGAGCGTGCTTCGTGCCTCGGGCATGGGGGCCAAAACCATTGGGAGGATGCACAATCCGTTCAATGGACAACCTCCCATTGTGCTGGCGCATAGAAAACAGTAGCAAAATTCAAATAACAAATTCCAAAAAACAAAAGGAATGAAGCAAGGATAAAGATTCAAATTGAACCTTCCCGCTTATCTGGAGAATAGGGTTGAGAAATCTCCGGTGGTACTCGTCCCGCCTTAGGCGGGATGGCGGAGTTTCGAGACCAGTTTACCCGCTTGTCGGGTAAAATTCCTCAGAGAAGCCGTCCTTTCTTTTCTCTCTTTTCTTTAGACGAGTAAAGAAAAGAGAAGGTAAAAAAGAAATGAAGAGAGAAAGAAAGAGAAAAAAAATGTATTTAAACTGCCACACATACTACAGTCTTCGCTTCGGGACCTTTTCCGAAGTGGCCCTTTTGGAGCTGGCCAGAGAGAATGAGATAACCCGCCTGGCCCTTACCGATATCAACAATACCTCTGCCTGCCTCAATTTTGTTCGGAGGGCTGCAGACTTTGGGATACACCCTATTTTGGGGATCGATTTCCGTAACGGGGTTTCGTCTTGTTTTGTAGGGATCGCCAGGAATAATGAAGGATACCGGGAGCTTAATGAGTTCTTGTCAGAACATCTGCATGAAGAGAAAAAGCTCCCGAAACGGGCACCCGTCTTTAAGCATGCGTATGTTATCTATCCTTTCGAAAAAGTACTCCTCAATGACCAGTATCATTTTTTAGACCATGAGTACATTGGCATCTCTGTCACGGACCTGAGACGATTGCCATTTTCCAGGCTTATAGAACACAAGGACAAGCTGGTACTGTTGCAGCCCGTTACTTTCAGGAATAAGCGCGATTTTAATGCGCATCGTCTGTTACGGGCCATTGATAATAATGTGTTGCTGAGCAAGCTCCCCAAAGAAGAGGAGGCCTCTTTCGAGGAGCGGATGTTTCCTGTAAAGAACCTGGCACAAGTCTTTTCGGAATATCCCTTTATCCTCCAAAATACGGAGCGACTCATGCAGACATGCAGCATCCACTTCGATTTTTCAAAGGATCGAAAGCCGCAAAACCTGAGCACCTATCTGGATAGCAAGGAGGCCGATGAAAAACTGTTGGAAGAATTGTGCAACAAAGGCTTACCCTACCGCTACCCGGAAGTAAGTAAACCAATACGGGAGCGCCTTAGCAAAGAATTACAGCTCATCAGGAAAAGGAGTTTGTCTCCTATTTCCTGATCAACTGGGACATTGTCTCCGAAGCCAGGAGACGCAATTTTTACTATGTGGGGCGGGGGAGTGGAGCCAATAGTATTGTGGCCTACCTCCTCAGGATCACAGATGTGGATCCTATTGAGCTCGACCTCTACTTTGAACGTTTTATCAATTTGTACCGGACCAATCCGCCCGATTTCGACATTGATTTTTCCTGGAAGGACAGGGGAGAAATCACCCAATACATCTTTGATCGCTTTCAGCATGTCTCCCTTCTGGGGACCTACGTTACATTTAAGTCGAGAGGGGTGATCCGGGAACTGGGGAAGGTATTTGGTCTTCCCAAGGCAGAGATCGATGTGTTGTGCGGTGGGCATTACAAGCCTACGGAATTAGATGAGGTGTCGCTTTTGGTGTTGAAGTACGGAAATCTCATCAAGGATATGCCCAACTACCTCAGTATCCATGCGGGGGGAATTCTCATCAGTGAAAGACCACTGCATTATTTTTCGGCTACCCATCTGCCCCCCAAGGGCTTTCCCACCACCCAGTTCGATATGGTGATCGCAGAGGATGTAGGGCTGTATAAATTTGATATTCTGGGGCAACGTGGCCTGGCAAAGATCAAGGAGGCTATTCAGATCCTGGCCCTCAACCAACCAGAGGAATACAGCAGTATAGATATCCATGATATCAAAAAATTCAAGGAAGACCCCCATATCAATAATATGATCAAATCTGCACAGTGCATGGGATGTTTTTATGTGGAATCGCCCGCCATGCGGATGTTGTTGAAAAAGTTGGAGGTAGATACCTATCTGGGCCTGGTGGCTGCCAGTTCTATCATACGGCCGGGGGTGGCCCAGAGTGGAATGATGCGCGAGTACATTCAGCGGCACAGGAACCCGGGAAGGGCAGAAGAAAAGGGTCACCCGGTAATGCTAGACATTATGCCGGAAACCTATGGAGTGATGGTCTACCAGGAAGATGTCATTAAAGTGGCCCATTATTTTGCCGGACTTACCCTTGGAGAAGCCGATGTGCTTCGAAGAGGGATGAGCGGCAAGTACCGCTCGCGCGAAGAGTTCCAAAAGGTAAAAGACAAATTTGTGGAGAATTGCCGCAAGAAGGGGTATAAAGATTCACTGATAGATGAGATCTGGCACCAGGTAGCCAGCTTTGCCGGGTATGCCTTTGCCAAAGGGCACTCTGCCTCCTATGCGGTGGAAAGTTATCAAAGCCTTTTTTTACGAGCCTACTACCCGCTGGAGTATTTGGTAGCGGTGTTGAATAACGGGGGTGGGTTTTACCGCTCAGAATTCTATGTGCATGAGGCGCGTATGCTGGGTGCTACTATTCATGCGCCCTGTATCAATAATAGTATGGCCGTGAATTGTATCTATGGGAAGGAGATCTATCTGGGATTCATGTATCTGAAGGAACTGGAAGGGCGTGTTATGGATCGTATCTTAAAGGAACGGCAGGCCCATGGAACGTTTACTTCTCTGGAAGATTTTTTGGATAGGGTATTGATCTCAATTGAACAACTCAGTATCCTGATCCGTATCAATGCCTTCCGGTTTACCGGGATCAATAAACACGAACTTTTATGGGAGGCACATTTATTTCTTTCCAAGGGAAATGCCATAGACCATCCAAAACTCTTTCCACCGGCTCATCAGGATTTTGAGATCCCCCGGCTGCATACCACAGATCTGGAGATGGCCTTTACCGAACTGGAATTGCTGGGATTTTGCCTGTGCAGCCCCTTTTGTTTGTTGAAAGAGCCTCTTAAGAACACCCATGGAAGCAGGGATCTTCCGCGTTACCTCAACCGGCACATAGATCTGTACGGATATTTGGTGACCGTAAAGAATACCAAGACCCACAAGGGCAAACGCATGAACTTTGCTACCCTGGTGGACCAGCATGGGGAGGTCTTTGATACGGTATTGTTTCCTCCGGTAGCCGCCCGGTATTTTTTCAGGGGAAGGGGCATCTATCGGTTTTATGGAAAGGTGGTGAGCGAATTCGGATTTCTAAGTATTGAGGTCATTAAGTTGCAGAAACAAGATTATATCCAGGATCCACGCTATGCAGATATGAAGACAGCTAATAAAAAGCGGCCTTTTGCTAAGACTAAAGTTAAAAGGGATGTGAGAGATGAAGAAGTGACATAAGGGAAGCAGAGGACACCATACATCAAATAAATAATGGAACTGAGCCGGAAGCTGCATTTCGTAGAAAACAATCAGATGTCTTTGTAGGTAAGGGAGAGATAATCATCCCATATTTATATAACAGAATGAACAAGCTGTAAAAAAAGGTCTAACCAACTAAATTTTATAAGTATGTGGTCTTATAGATATATGCTTTGCATATCGAAGTGGTTTCACAGATTTTACACAACTGCTTAAATAGTGTATTCTATATATAACACCTTTCTTTATTTCCACGGAATTGTTGTGCGGTAATTACCATGTTTGAGCTTACTTTAACAATGAAGATATAATGGCATCTTAAGCCGGAGCATCCTTATATCCATTAATCTCAAAATAATTTGATACATAGTGACTTTGAAACAGAGTATTTTCCTTGGGAATCTAAACCTTTTTTGAGACTCGAATAAGTATAGTAATAATATACACGGTGAGATGGATTCCATAAAGTTTATGTAGCAAGCCACATTTAAGCAATTTTACCTTGTGTTATTTTAACAAGAATGAGTGGTGAAATAACCTAAAAGAGTAAATGGATGACAGAGAATACGTACAAGTATCGTAAAATGTTAAATTTTAAAATCAATGGGTATTTTATACAATTATTAATATCTTGAGAATTCGAGTCTTAAAAATGAACAAAATAAGGTGTGTAAATTCAAAACCACCTTAATCCTCACCTCCACTTTTTTGTTGATTTTTAAAATTAACTAACTTAATAATTAACTAAAATTTAATCAATGAAGAACATCAGGATTTTACTTTTATTGACGTGTTCAATATTATTAAATATGTCATTCACTATGGCACAGGAAAAAGCAATTAGGGGAACGGTAACAAACGAGACCGGTGTACCCTTGCCCGGTGTTTCAATTATAATTGTTGGAACGACAACTGGTACCCAAACTGATTTTGACGGTAATTATAGTATTACCGCTTCAGTAGGGCAAAAATTAAGGTTTAGCTATATAGGCCAAAAAACAACTGAAATAACTGTTGGCGCATCCAACACCATTAATGTGCAGATGCTGGAAGATGCACAGGCCTTAGATGAGGTTATTGTTACGGCATATGGAACTTCCACAAAAGAAGCCTTTACAGGTTCAGCTAGTGTTGTTGGTGCTGAAGATTTGGCCATTAGAAATGTAACTTCTCCTATTGCTGCTATTGAAGGTAGAGCTACAGGTGTTCAGTTCACATCATCTCAAGGACCAGGATCATCTCCCGGGATTGTTATTCGAGGAGTGGGAACGCTCAATGGCGATACCGATCCTCTGTTTATTGTAGATGGTGTTCAATATGAAGGTGCATTGAATACAATTAATCAGGAAGACATAGAATCGTTCACAATACTTAAGGATGCCGCATCAACATCATTATATGGTTCTAGGGCTGCTAATGGTGTAGTTATTATAACTACAAAAAGCGGTACAAGAGGAGATATACAGGTAAATGCCTCTATGCAATATGGATTGGTATCACCAGCTATTCCATTTTATCCAGAGCTTACACCTGGTCAGTACTACGAAACCATGTGGGAAGCATTGAAGAATTCAAGCGCAGGTGCTGGAGATGCTACATTTGCTTCTGCAAACATCTACAACAGCTTAGGGTATAATCCTTTTAATGTTCCTAATGATCAAATTGTTGGAACAGATGGTCGCCTAAATCCAAATGCAGAAGTGATTTATAAAAGTCTGAATTGGTATGATGTATTATCTCGCACTGGTGTTCGGCAAAATTATAATGTAAATGTTTCTGGAGGAGGTGAAGATCATAAAGTATTTTTCTCTGCTTCTTATTTGGATGAGGAAAGTTTTGTAGTCACTTCGAAATTTGATCGTTTGACCACGAGATTGAACGCGGAATTCGATGTTAGTGATCGTGTAACCGTAGGAGGTAGCGCCAATATTACTATAACAGAAGCAACTGCTCCTAGCTCTGCAGGAGGAGGCAGTATAGTAAATCCTTTTGGTTTTGCTAAGAATATAGGTTCAGTTTATCCCGTGTATGTAAATGATTTGCAAGGAAACCTTGTGAGAGATGTTTTTGGAGATTTAGTATTCGATAACGGTGAAGGATTTTCTGAATTTAATATCGGATCAAGGCCAATTAGCCAAGGTCGTCATGCCCTGCAAGAGCTTTTCTTAAATGATGAACGCGATAGGGACAACACCTATGGATTCAGATTTTTTGGAGATGTCGAGATTTTTGATGGCCTAAGTGTAAGAGTTAACTATGGTAGAGACATCAACGAGGGTCTGGAAAAGGAGTATGAAAATGCAATAATAGGGGATGCTCAGCCAGATGGAAGATATAGTGAAACAAGGTTTAGAAGGCAAGTAGAGAACTTCAACCAAATTATAACTTACGTAAAAAGCTTTGGCGACCATAATATTGACATTACCGCTGGTCACGAAAGTTTTGATAGAACTTTTACCAGTAATGATGGTCTCAAAACGGTACAGGCAGCAAATGGGATCTTTGAGTTTGATAATTTTTCCAATATTGTGCGTTTAGGAGGATCATCAACAAGAAAAAGTATTGAAGGTTTCTTTTCAAGAATTAACTACAACTACAATAATAAATATTATATAAGTGGTTCGGTAAGACGGGATGGTTCATCGGTTTTTGATAGAGATACCAGATGGGGAACATTCTACTCCGTAGGCGGTTCCTGGCGAATAGATCAGGAAAATTTCCTAAGTGATTCAAATTTTGTCAATCAACTAAAGCTAAGAGCTTCGTATGGTGAAGTAGGTAATGACGATCTTGGAGATTTTTTCTTGTCTCAACCTAGATTCTCAATTACCTCAAATGCCGCTGACCCTGCAATCATATTTACAGACATTGGAAATTCTGCATTACAATGGGAAACGATTGAGAATTTTGATGTAGCGTTAGAATTTGCATTTTTTAATAATTTTCTAGATGGTACAGTTGAGTATTACAAAAGGAATTCATCCGATTTACTTTATCTACTTCCAATTGCACCTAGTAATGGTTTAAATGAAGTTCCAACCAATATTGGTGACATGTTTAATTCAGGGTGGGAAATTGCTTTAACCACGCATCTGCTTAATAAGAATGACTTCAGATGGGACGTTACTTTGCAGGCCTCTACATTTAAAAATGAAATTACAAGTTTACCAGATCCGTTCATCAATGGTTCAAAACGCTGGGCAGAAGGACGTTCAAGATTTGATTTCTTTTTACTTAGAACTGCAGGTGTAGACCCTGCAACTGGAGATCAATTATTCCTTCAGTATGAATTAAATGAAGATGGAGAAAGTGTTCCTGTGCTAGATGGAAATGGAGAAATTGCAACAACCAACGATTGGCAAGCAACGGAAAGAGCCTATACAGGAGACAGTTCTATCCCTGATCTTCTTGGATCAGTGGCGAATAGTTTAAGCTATAAAGGATTTTCGTTAGATATTCTGGTCAACTATGGCATTGGCGGTGAATTCTTAGATAATGGATATTCGGCAATGATGCATAGTGGGAATTTTGGAAGCTCTTACCATCCGGACATTTTAAAAGCATGGCGTCAACCAGGAGACATCACTGATGTGCCTAGATTAGAAGCCGGAAATCCAAACTTGGTAAGAACACAATCAGAACGGTTTCTAACCGATGCTTCATTTTGGTCCCTTAGAAATGTGAATTTGGGATATACTTTTGACAGTAATATTGCCAATCAACTTGGCCTTGATACATTTAGAGTTTCAGTATCAGGTGAAAATCTATATCTTAAAAGTAAGAGAACCGGATTGAATCCTCAGTTTAATTTAGCAGGTACTCCCGGAGGTAACGACTTTAATCCAACAAGGATTATTTCTTTTGGTTTAAATGCAGCATTTTAATAAAAAACAATAAAACGTAATGATTATGTCAAGAATAATAAAATTCATGTCATTTTTAATAATGGCCATAGTAATAATATCGTGCGATGACGATTTTTTAGATACAACTCCCACCGATGCAATTTCAGCAGCTGATGCGTTAGCTAACGAAACAAATATGCAGCTAGTTTTAAACGGACTACATCGTGGCTTGTATTCCCAATCTCAAACTATTTTCCCTGGTGGTAACACCGCCAGAGCAGGTAACCATTATTGGGTTCCTTTAGGGGATAATCTAAGTGGAGGATTAATACATTCTGCCAGTGCCAATAATTTGGGGTGGAGAACTGAAATGCAATGGAATTCACATACGGATCAAACATCTTTGACCTGTGAAATATTATGGTATCATAGATATAATATTATAGCAGGAGCTAATCTCCTAATTAATAGGGCTACAGATGGAAGTTTGACAGAATCTCCGGCACTAAATGAAATTTTAGGTCAGGCTTACACTTATCGAGCCTATTCATATCTATCATTGGTTCAGCATTATGCAAGGGGTTATCTAATCGGCAATCCTTCAGCTGATCCAGGAGTACCCTTACTGTTTTCCTCGGAATCACCATTTACCAGTGCACCGAGATCTTCTGTGCAGGAAGTTTATGATCAGATCGAAGCCGATCTAAATGCCGCCATAAGTGCTTTTGAAAATGGAGCGGGCAGACCAAGTGGAGGCCCGGAATCCAAATCGCAACTAAACATTGATGTTGCCTACGGCCTATTGGCGAGAACAGCCCTATCCAAAGGTGATTGGCAGACTGCTGCAGATGCCGCAGTTATGGCGCGTCAGAATTATCCTTTATTAAATGAATCGGAATGGTTGTCAGGGTTCAACACTAACAACCTTACTGAAGTTATTTGGGGTAGTAATGTAATAGAGGCTGAGACGACATTTTTCCGTTCATATTTTTATTTGGCAAGTAATACCTTTAATGGAAGTCAGATCAGAAATAATCCAAAAATTGCAGATAGAAGATTAATTGATGCTATCCCCGATACGGATTACAGAAAAAAAGCATTTATAATTACTGCACCTAATACAAATACTTCAGC
>JABDQS010000053.1 GCA_013042125.1 Eudoraea sp. | reverse complement strand
AAATTACATTATCTCTCGAAGGGGAAAGTGTAAAATTAGTAGATGCCAAAGGAAATGCGAGTATGGTTGTCATTGCAGACGTTGCTGCCTCTAATGGCGTTATCCATGCCATTGATTCAGTGGTTATGCCAGCTGACTAAAAATAGTTATCATTTATTAAAACCGCTTTCGGGCGGTTTTTTTATACCCCTATCTTAACTTTTCAATAACGGCTTTTGCGGCACCCTCGCCACTTATCAGGGCAGCGTTAGAGGACGCATACAACAAGTGATCACCTGCTAAAAAAATCGATTTTCCTGCCTTTCCGATATTTCCTGGCCATTGAGCCTTTAACGATTCCAGGGAAGGTAATGCCCTTTTAATCTGGTAGTGTTTTAGAAAGTCTACTTTGTCAATTTTACAATACACTTTAAGTTCCTCAATAACCTGCGTAATCAGATCCTCCTTTGTTAAGTTATGATCTTTTACTATGGTTACTGATAATAATTCCTTTTCTCCCTTGTGTGCACAGCTAATACTAGTGTGATAAAAAATATTATTGATGATGGCATTAGGATCCCTGACCAACCCAATAATTGGCTTCTTAATTGTTCTGCGGTCAACTTCAAAATACAAGGTTTCACAACTATTCCATTTTAGTTCCGAAGGTTCCGCTGAAGCAGAAAGAATACCCGGTTCTGCAGCTACTACTATAGCATCCGCCTTGTACTTCTCTCCTGATTGCAACCATACTTCTCCATCTGACACCCGTTCAACGCGGGAGTTATAATGAATTTCTGTCTTCTCCAGCTTTTTTACCAATTGTTCTGCTAAAGCACCCATACCAGCTTTGGGAATCACAGCAGATCCCCTGGCAAACATTTTAAAAACAAACTGGAACATCCTGCAAGATGTTTTTAGATCGGGTTCTAAAAAGATACCCGAAAAAAAGGGTTTGAAGAATTTGGCTATTAGGCCGTTAGAAAATTTCCTTTTCTTTAAGAAATTTAATGTACTCATTTCCTCAGAAGAAAAGATCTCCTCATCCGTCATCTTTTGAAGATCCCTGTACAGAACCAATAATCTGTATACATCCTTAACTCCTGCAACACCAGATAATATTGTAGTAAATAAGAACCCCGGATGCCTGCTTGGATCACCAATTGCGACCGATCTCCCTTTATAAAACAAGATGGCACCTGGTAAGATCTTTTGCAGTTCTAGTTCTTTGTAGTCGAAATATTCCAATGCTTTGGGATAGGCATCTAACAACACCTGAAAGCCGTGATCTAGCTGATACCCTTCAAAAATGTCCGTTTTGATCCGCCCTCCTGCTTTTGAAGTTGATTCAAATATAACGGGACTAAACCCAGCTTTTTCGAGGGTTATCGCAGCAGCCAATCCACTTAATCCTGCCCCAATTATAAAGATCTTCTTGTTCATATTAGAAATTTCTCAAAAATACGTATTTAAGAAAATCAATACATCAGGCCTGACAGATAATAGCGCTAATCTTGCATCACTTATCAGTCCTGTTGACAGATTTTGGAGTATCTTTGAACAATTTTATTTTGGCTTTCTCGTTGCAACAGCACCAATGAATACTATTCAGATACTTCCACTATTTCTCATCTTATCCTTTTTGTTTTTTGGCATAAGTTGTTTTCTGTTGCCAAGGATGAAATTTGAGTTTGATCGCTATGGACTGCCCACCAAAAGAAAACTCGTTGGGGCATTACAATTATTGGGAAGTTTAGGTCTATTGGTTGGATTGCTATTTGAACCTTTAGTTATCCTGATAGCTTCGGCAGGTCTCTGTATTCTGATGTTGCTTGGTGTTGCAATCCGACTTAAAATAAATGACCCTTTTCTGGCTATTCTTCCGGCCCTGAGTTATGCTCTTTTAAGTGGTTACCTTTTTATCAAGACACTGGAAATTCTATAGATATTCTGCCTTATCCGTAAAAATGATGATTAGACACATGATCATAAAAAGGGCGGCTGGGAAAGACTTTATCAATGGATCATTGATACGGAAGTGCATCGAGATAGATCCGGCTAAAAGAAGCGCCAACCCCGACGCAGCTACAAGTTTCAAAGAGGGATACCAAATGGCTGCGATCAGCATGATCGCCAGGACCACTTTTAAGGTACCAATAACATAACAGCTCCATGCCGGCAGACCATAGGCTTTAAATTCTTCTAAGATGGTTGTGGCATTTCCCCCGCGCCAGCGTGTCGCTTTATTGTACTGTATAAGCCATACATTTAAAATGCTCAATCCTACTATGCCTTGCAGCACCATAATAACTATATCCATACCATTTTTTTATAAATGGGAAGTTAAAAAAAAATTACGAATAATTGTAAAGTCCCTTTCCATTTAGTTACATGCATATTGCTAACACTTATAGGTACTAAATAAAGTATTTTGAAAGAAAACGTTTTCCATTTCCCGAAAAGAGCCTTTGTACAATTTCATCAGCATCGATCTTGTTTTCCGGAAAATTAAATATAGCCTTGCTCATATAATTATAAGCATGCCTTTCAAGAAAATCGGCCAGATAAGGTAATTCCTCCGCAGTCCAAAATCCATTGAGAGGATCAATGATCCCATCAAAATCGGATCCAATAGCCATACAGTCCCAGGCAAATAGTCCCTCCGCATCCAATACTGTTGCAATATGCTGTAACTGATTCCACAGCAATTCAGAACGATAATGCATTATTTTATGTCGTTTTATGGAATGCTTTGTTTTTTTTAACCTGGCCTTGTTTGTGAGTCGACGTTCGTCTAGTTGCAGACCAATAATACCACCGGATCTGGCTAATCTGATAAGCTCTTCATCGTAAAAATTTATGGAAGCCGGATTTAGTTCCTTCGCCGTTTCCGGATATGCCGGAACAGGATCAGAAAATGAAGTTAGACCATTGCAGGCCCCATGGCTAACAATTATTGGAATGTCCTTGTATTCATCTTCGCCACTGTCTAAAAGTTCATAATATTCTTTTCTGGCAGTTAAGCCCATATGTTTTATATCCGGCAGGATTCTTTTGCCATCTGTCTTACTTAACATGCGCTCAAGAACCTTTCTACCCAGGGGTGTAAATCCGGTATCCAACCCTTCTGATTGATCGGCAAATTTGGTAATGATCCCCGTAAGGCTGGGTGCATGGCCGCAGATATGATTCCAGAAATGATGAGCAATGGTTATAAAGAAAGGGCAGAATTGCCATTTCTTGATTGCGTTTATGTTTTGTATAACTTCCTCTTCATCAGGTGAGATCCTTAAGCCCGTGTTTAGCACATGAAGACCTTCAATTGTAATGACGACCGCTATGGTCTGTATTCTGGAAGTCGATTCTTCAGATCTTATCTTTTCGATCTCCCCGTAGTTCCTAACTAATTTATATCTGTATCGTCCGCCTGCAATTCTAAAGGTCTTTCCATCTAACTGCTGATAATACATATACTGCTGCACAAGATCTTTAAAGTAATCCTGTATCCCCTGTATATGATCTACCCTCTTTGCACCAATTCCCAATGCAAAATTAGAAGCAAGGTCCAGTATCAGTTCATTGTTAAGTTTATTTCGAACGAACCATTTTTCTAATGGATATAGTGAGACACAAACAATACTTACACCGCCCAGAGAAAGGGCAGTAAAATTTGATTGAGAAAATTTGGTAAGTCCACTCAGATAATTGAGCAACTTGTCGAAGGGAGATGGAGGATCATAGTACCAAATGCTTTTCTTTCGCCTCCTGTCACCACTATTCACCCCAACAGGTATATCCCTGAAACTTTTGCCAAAGGGTTTTAGGGCAGGATGACAATGAAGGTCTATGTAATCGTTTTTAAGAAGCATGACCCTGTGCATTTAGTGTCGCAGTTGCCGGTGTATTGCAAGCTCGACCTATATATTTTTTTGGTAAGGGCCAGCCCTTTATTTATCCAAGGTGCTTACCAGGTTTTGTTGTATATGATTGGGCACCGCCTTAAAAGATGAAAATACTGCACTAAATGTTGCCTTGCCCTGGGTCAAAGATCTCAGATCTGTTGAATACCGATAAAGTTCCGCTTCCGGTACCGCGCATTTTAGGATCTGAAAGTGATCAATACTATCTATACCTTGTATGATGGATCGCCTGGATTGCAGATCGGTCATTACGCTGCCCACTGTTTCTTCAGGAACTTTCACCGTAACTTCTTGTACCGGTTCTAAGAGTTTTGGATTTGCATTCAGGAAAGCTTCTTTAAACGCATGAGCGCCAGCTATCTTAAAGGCGATGTCATTAGAGTCTACAGGGTGCATTTTACCGTCGTAGACCATGACCCTAACATCCCTGATAAAGGATCCTGTAAGTGGTCCGGATTCCATTACTTCCAAAATTCCCTTTCGTATCGAAGGCAGGTAGCGAATATCGATTACCCCTCCTACAATACAATTGTAAAACATCAACTTTCCACCCCAGGGGAGATCAATTTCTTCTTTTCCTCTGATATTGAATCCTTCCGGTTCTGGCATTCCTTCTTTCCAGGGCTCTATCTTCATATGAACCTGTGCAAACTGACCGGCTCCACCGGATTGCTTCTTATGTCTGTAACTTGCCGTAGAGGAACGCTGAATAGTCTCTCTGTAAGCGATCTTTGGTGGCTCAAAATTGGCTTCAATCCCATAATTATTTTTCAAACTCCAATCTATCGTAGCTAAATGCAGTTCTCCCTGGCATCCGAGGATCATTTGCCGCATTTCTGTAGAATATTCAATGATCACTGTGGGATCCTGAAGATGGATCTTTTTCAGGGCGTCACTTAATTTTTCTTCTTCCTGTTTCTTAATGGCAGATATTGCCCTTCTCGTTCTGGAAGCAGGATACCGTATTGGTTTTATCGTTACAGGAGAACCAGCTGCGTGCAATGTATCGTTGGTTTCTGTATGCTTTAGTTTTAAACTTGCTCCAATATCTCCTACCGTAAGCTTATTCACTTGCTCACGATTCTTCCCATCCATTATGAACAATTGGTTCAATACCTCGGTCTCACCATTTCTTGAATTTACTAGTTTGTCATTAACCCGGACCTCCCCTGATTTGACCTTAAAAAAAGTGATCTGGCCTAAACTAGGCTGAAATACCGTTTTAAAGACGAAAAGTGCTGTGGGAGCTTCTTTCTTCCGTTCAATGGTACTACCATTCACAGATTGTTCCTCCTTCAGGTCTGCTGCCGCTGGTGCTACATTATCAATAAAGCCCATTAAACGACCACTTCCCATATCATTTAGGGCAGAGATACAGAAGACCGGGAATAACTCATGATTCAACATACCAGCCTTAATACCTTGTCTCATTTCATCCTCATTCAAGGTGCCTTTTTCAAAAAATAGTTCCATTAAGCTCTCATCATTCTCTGCAGCCTTTTCTACTAATTCATTGTGAAGCATATCCGCACGCTCTTTCTGATCTTCCGGAATAGGCAGTTTTTCAGGCTTTCCTCCTTCAGGACCAAACTTGTAGCATTTCATTTTCAACACATCGATAATACATTGAGCCCCATCCATCTTAATCGGATACTGGATCAGCACAGCATTGTTCCCAACGAGCGATTTTATACTTTGAAAACTCAATTCGAAGTTGGCATTCATATGATCCATTTGGTTGACCACAAATACCGTTGGTTTCTGGTAGTGGTCAATATAACTCCAGATTATCTCTGTCCCTACTTCAACACCGTTTTGTGCATTGATCACCGTAAGGATAGTATCCGCAACTCGGATAGATGAAATGATTTCACCCACAAAATCATCCAGGCCCGGGGTGTCTATGATATTTATCTTATAATTACGCCATTCTGTGTGCAGAGGAGTGGCAAAAACGGAGGTGCCGCGCTCGTGTTCAATTTCGTGATAATCGGAGACCGTGTTCTTATTTTCCACAGTGCCTCTTCTGTTTATCAAACCTGCCTCAAATAACATAGTTTCAGCCAAAGTGGTCTTACCACTTTGATGCGCTCCAACAAATACAACATTTTTTATGTGCTTGTCATCGAATACTTTCATAGTCTTTGATATTTAGATCGTATTAAATCAACTAAAAGCCACATCAAAAGGTACTGTAGAAGGGGCTTTCTCAGAGATGCAAAAACCAGAGTCAGAATCCATTTAAGATGGCATCCTTCTCCAGTTACAATGCCTTGTAATTTACCGCTTTTTCTTGTCAAAAACCACAAAAAAAGGTCAATATTTTAAGAAATGTCACCCATTCCCCGGGAAGATTCATCGTAAAGGAATAGCCAGGGTGTCAAAAGGTTTGGTACGGGACTATGGATGCTGTTTTTCTCTTACAAATGGAACAAAACGAACCTGCATCAAGGTCTTGCTCCTGATCTTTCCCTTTTTCTTTTTCAGCAATACTAATTCTCTTACGCCTTTATGAGGGCCTATTGGGATAACCATCCTTCCATTTTCTGCCAACTGCTCTACCAGAAAAAGAGGCATACTTTCTGCGCCGGCAGTAACTATAATTGCATCAAAAGGAGCTTTCTCTTTCCAGCCATAATACCCATCCCCTATCTTAACTGAAACATTCTGTATGTTTAAGTCTTTCATTTTATGTATTGCCCGCTGTGCAAGATCGGGTACTATCTCAATTGTGAAAACGGTATCGATAATCTGGGATAACACAGCCGCCTGATACCCTGAGCCTGTTCCAATTTCCAAAACCCTGTCATTCTGCTTTAAATTAAGTGCCTGCGTCATATACGCCACCATATAAGGTTGCGAAATGGTTTGCCCGGAGCCAATAGGCAAGGGCCTGTCATCATAGGCAAATGGCTTCTGTGATAAGGGAACAAACGCCTCCCTTGGGATCTTTCCCATTGCGTTTAAAGTAGCTTTGTTTGTAATACCTCGAGGCCTCAAATGCTCTTCCAGCATCCGCTTCCTCTTTTCCTGATAATTATCCTGTGCAAAGCCCTGAAAAGCCACTGCCAGACTTAACCAAAACAAGATCGAAGACAAGAAGACCTTTCTCATAAATACATAGTCTTTTCAATTACAGTGACTGCTACCTATTTCACTTATTGTTGAAGTATCGGCAATTTTACATTTGATGGGTACGTGGCCGAATGATGTATGGTATTGGTAGCCACCACCCCTACTTTCTCATCGTAGTTATTTCCTCCGGTATTTAGATTACGAGCAAACCTCGGAAAATTACTACTAGACACCTCAATCCGTATACGATGACCCGCCTTAAAAAAATTACTGGTCGCCATTGGGGTTAGATCTACCTTGTAGACCTTCCCATTCTCCATAAATACTTCCTGGTCATATCCCTCACGGTAACGCACGCGCTGAATGGTTTCATCCAAGTTATAGGCACTCCCATCCGGATGAACATCAATAAGCTTAATGGTAAGGTCTGTGTCCTTAACATCGCTGGAGAGATACAGTGTAGATTCAATGAAGCCTGTCATTTCTATTCCTTTCTCCAAGACATCCGTGGTGTACACAAGGATGTCATTCCTCGTCTCCATCCCTTGTTGGTCAAAGGCGCCTCCCCTAACTGCGTTTCCGGTGCAACAAACATTGCCGCCATACGAAGGCACAGGATTCATGGGGTCATAAGTAAAGGTATCTGGCTTCTCATCAGTTGATGGCTTGTTTAGGCTGAGGCTTCCATCTCCGTATAAACTATTCGCAGTACCCCCACTATGCAGATAATAGGTTTGAAGCTTTGATTCTTTCGGTGGCCAGGTATCTGCGGCATTCCATTGATTACTCCCCATAGTATAGTATTGAACCTTAGGGGTTTTCGATTTGAAGTCGTTCGTATCCCCTTTCAACCACAGATCGAACCAACCGTAAATTTGCTCATCATAATTGAGCCTCGCATCCCCAACTGATAATTCTCCAACTATAGTATTTTCTTGAGCCCGTTTATAGGCACAATGGAGTGTTGGTGCTATGACCAGGTATTGATTATCCCGTACAGAGGCATCTTTGGCATTCGCCCTAACGTGATTATACAATGCAAGGTTCGGACTTATGGAAACATCATACCAGGTAGCAAACCAAAATCCCGGAATATTGATCTCCATATCATCATGGTACAGGCC
>JABDQS010000052.1 GCA_013042125.1 Eudoraea sp. | reverse complement strand
CAATTACGAAGGAAAAAAGAAAGTACTTTACAATGCGGATAGCCTGCATGTTCTTAAGAAATTGATAGCCCGTTACAGCGCAGTAGCAAAATACCCGCTGCTTATCAGTATTGACGCCGAATGGGGTCTTGCCATGCGGGTTGAAGAATCCTCTCAATACCCATACGCATTCACCCTGGGGGCCACTCATGATCCAAAATTGGCATATGAAGTGGGTAATAGAATAGGTGCCGATTGTAAAGCTGCCGGTATTCACTGGAACTTTGCTCCTGTGGCCGATATTAATAATAATCCGAATAATCCTGTAATTGGATACAGATCATTTGGAAGTAATAAAGATGAAGTTAGCACCAACGCAATTGCATTTTCCAAAGGTTTGCAGGATCAGGGGATCCTAAGTTGTGCAAAGCACTTCCCGGGACACGGCGATACCGCCACAGATTCACATTTGGGCCTGCCGTTGATCGAAAAATCTCGCGAAGACCTTTTTGAGCAAGAACTATATCCATTTATAGAATTGATCAAAAATAAGGTAGATGCAATAATGGTAGGGCATCTTGCAGTACCGGCCTTTACCGTTGGAAAACAGGTCTCAGCTTCTGTTTCCGGTAAGATCATAAAGGAAGTACTTCGCGGAGAATTGGGATATGATGGTGTGGTAGTTTCAGATGCTTTGAATATGCATAGCGTTTCCAAGACCTTTCCTAAAAAGGGTAGCCTGGAATGGGCCGCATTCAATGCCGGAAATGATATTCTTTGCTTTGCGGAAAACGTCAAAGAAGGGATAGATACAATCTTAAGTAAAGCGACCAATTCTCAAATTGAAGAGAGCTTTAAAAGGGTCTGGACGTTAAAAATGAAAGCGATAAATCAGGCTTCAACGAACATTCCCGAAGTGAGTGATCCCGATCCTTTGAACGCGATCATAGCAGCGAAAAGTTTAACATTCTTTAAAGGCACTGAGGATATCCTTTCAGATTTTCAACACTTGGGCTTTTACGGTTGCCAATTCGGTAAAAGTGAGCAAGGCGTCTTTTTTGAGAAGGTACTTAGTACTACTGAAAGCCCTTATTTGTTGGTTCAAGATGAATCTACAGAGAGTATTAGATCAGCCATTGGTGCAAATACCAAACTACTCATTGCAGTATATCCGCCCAGTATTAAACCCCGGAATAATTTTGGGATGGATCCCCATCAACTAGAGATCCTTATTGAACTTATTCGTAAATATGACGTAGTTTTATATTTGTTTGGAAATCCTTATTTCCTGAGATTATTACCCCTGAAAGAGCTAACGGCAATTGTTATCGCTTATCAGGATCTGAAGGGTTTCGAAGAAAATGCTGCGGCCCATTTTTTTGGAAAAAGTAAGGCCGTTGGTATATTACCTGTGTCATTATAGGAGAACAATATGAAGATTTATAAAGGAATTGGAATGATGTCTGGCACCTCGCTGGATGGACTCGATCTTGTGTATTGCCATATTTGGAAACCATTGAGCAGATGGGAATTCAAAATTGAAAGGACAAAAAGTATCCCCTACAGTCAAACACGTGTAAAACGATTGCAGGAGGCCATACACCTGCCGGCAGATGAATTACTTATTTTACACAATGAATACGGAAGCTGGCTTGGCGAGCAAGCCGGTAAATTCATTGAGAAAGAAAACTTGGAGGTCGATTTTGTTTCGAGCCATGGGCATACGGTCCACCATCAGCCTGATAAAGGCCTCACCTTTCAAATTGGGTCAGGGCAGCATTTGGCAAACGCTTGTGGAATCAAAACCATCTGTGATTATAGAACACATGATGTTGCGCTTGGCGGGCAGGGAGCTCCGCTTGTTCCAATAGGCGATCATTTGTTCTTTGGTTCTTATGATTTTTGCCTCAATCTTGGAGGCATTAGCAATATATCTTTTGTACTTGATGATCAAAGAATGGCCTATGATATTGGAATAGCCAATATGTTGCTCAATTACATTGCGGCAGGGGAAGGACTAAAATATGATAAAGGAGGAGCCCTGGCGCGCAATGGATCTTTGCTTCCTCGGTTGTTTGAGCAATTAAATTCTCTTGACTATTACGCGTTGCCCTATCCAAAGTCGACAGGTTATGAATGGTTCTCAAAGGAAATTGTTCCTTTGATCAACGGGCAAGATGCTTCCATTGAATCTCTTTTACACACATCGGTTCATCATATTTGCGAACAGATCGCCCGGCAGCTAAAAATGCTTCCGATCGAAAAAGAAAAAACCCTGTTGATCACCGGGGGAGGTGCATTCAATACCTACCTTCTGGAAGTTTTACAGAGCAAAATTGGAAAAGATATCGAACTTAAGGTCCCTTCCAAACAGCTAATTGAGTTCAAAGAAGCGCTGATTTTTTGTCTGATGGGCGTATTGCGTTTGGAACAGGAGATCAATATACTGCATTCCGTTACCGGGGCCGGCAGGGACTCATCTTCCGGAGTGGTCTTCTTGCCAGGTTAAGGTATCTCTTAATAGGATCTAGAATTATAAGGGGATGTTTCCATGCTTTCTTGCAGGTAATAATACCTCCTTTTTTTCAAGCATACGAAAGGTCTTAATTAGTTTTCGGCGTGTATCTTTTGGTGCTATGACCTCATCAATAAATCCCCTTTTTGCAGCTCTGAATGGATTTGCAAATTTTTCCGCATAGGCTGCCTCTTTTTCGGCTAACTTCTTCGCCGGGTCTTCAGCCTCCTTTATCTCTTTTCGGAAAATGATCTCACTGGCACCTTTTGCACCCATTACGGCGATCTCTGCAGTGGGCCAGGCATAATTGAAATCGGCTCCTATATGCTTTGAGTTCATTACGTCATACGCGCCTCCATAGGCTTTTCGTGTGATCACGGTTACCCGCGGAACTGTTGCTTCGCTTAAGGCATACAGCAACTTAGCTCCATTTACGATGATCCCGTTCCATTCCTGATCCGTCCCTGGCAAAAATCCAGGTACGTCAACCAGGACCAGCAAGGGTATATTGAAACTATCACAAAAGCGTGTAAATCTTGCCGCTTTCCTTGAGCTGTTAACATCCAGAACTCCTGCCAGAAACATAGGTTGGTTGGCTATGATACCTATACTTTTGCCTGCAAGCCTTGCAAACCCAACAATAATGTTCTCAGCAAAGTCTTTATGGATCTCATAAAAACTGTCTGCATCAATAAGGCCCTGAATTACCTCATGCATGTCGTAAGGCTTGTTCGGATTATCAGGAATAAGTCCTTCTAAAACTTCCCGTACTTCTTCTCCCATTTCATACGGAAGGTCCTTTGCTTTTTCACGATTACTTTGAGGCATATAGCTCAATAATCTCTTAACATCCTCAAGGCACTCAATGTCGTTCGAAGATGTTTTATGAGCCACACCAGATTTAATTGCATGTGCAGTGGCTCCTCCTAATTCCTCGGAAGTCACTTCTTCATTGGTCACCGTTTTTACTACATTGGGACCGGTCACAAACATATAGCTGGTTTCTTCTACCATCAGGGTAAAATCTGTGATAGCCGGGGAATATACCGCTCCTCCCGCACAGGGTCCCATAATGGCAGAGATCTGTGGAATAACCCCAGACACCTTAACGTTTCGATAAAAAATATCTGCATACCCCCCAAGAGATCGAACGCCTTCCTGTATGCGCGCTCCACCGGAATCATTTAATCCGATCACCGGAGCCCCAACGTTTAACGCCAGATCCATGATCTTGCAGATCTTTTCCGCGTGTGTTTCTGAAAGTGCTCCACCAAATACGGTGAAATCCTGTGCATAGACATAGACCAATCTTCCATCAATAGTTCCGTAGCCGGTTACAACGCCATCACCAAAGTAAATTTCTTTGTCCATCCCAAAATCGGTAGTACGATGGGTTACCAATATGCCCATTTCCTCGAATGATCCTTCATCCAAAAGATACTCTATACGTTCTCTGGCGGTCAGCTTTTTTTTCTGATGCTGCTTATCGATACGTTTCTGACCCCCACCCAACATGGCCTGGGCAATACGATCCTCTAATTTTTTCTTAGTTGTATTCATTTTTAAGGAGTTGGGATTCTCAATATTTTTTTATCTGCCAGGTATTGTTTCAAGGCAATAAGGCCGGCAATTTCAGCTTCCTCCTCTGCCTTTTGTTTCAGGATCTCCGGGGAGTAGTAATTCTTTACAAAATGAGTGTCAAAATTTCCAGATCTGAAAGCTTCGTGTTCAAAGACAAATCGGCCAAAGGGAAGTGTGGTTTGTACCCCTTCTACAATATAGGCGTCAATTGCCTTTATCATGACTTGTATAGCCTCTTCCCTACTCTTTCCATAGGTGATTAATTTGGAGAGCATAGGATCATAATAAATAGGGATCTCCATACCTTCCTCAAAGCCATTATCAACTCTTATTCCTTCCCCTACCGGCAGCCTGTAGGTGTGCAAGGTTCCTACACTGGGTAAAAAGTT
Source organism: Eudoraea sp. (assembly GCA_013042125.1). Taxonomy (GTDB): domain Bacteria; phylum Bacteroidota; class Bacteroidia; order Flavobacteriales; family Flavobacteriaceae; genus Muriicola. The sequence goes on along the minus strand of JABDQS010000052.1, from coordinate 10,889 downwards.
AGAGAGGGGATCTTCAGCATACACTCTGAGTTCCAGGGCATGTCCGTTTATTTTCAGATCCTCTTGTTTCATGGGAAGTGCTTCTCCCCTGGCTACTCTGATCTGGAGTTCCACCAGATCCACGCCCGATATCAATTCTGTGACAGGATGTTCCACCTGCAGGCGGGTATTCATCTCTAAAAAATAAAAATTACGCTCAGCATCCATTAGAAATTCTACAGTACCCGCGCCAAGATAATCACAGGATCTGGCAACCTGGGTTGCCGCTATTCCCATTTCTTGTCTTTGGGCAGGAGTCAGGATAGCCGAAGGAGCTTCTTCTACCACTTTCTGGTGCCTTCGTTGAATACTGCATTCCCGTTCAAAAAAGTAAAGGATATTCCCATGACTATCTGCCATGATCTGTATTTCTATATGCCTGGGTGAGCTTACGTATTTCTCGATAAAGACAGAACCATCTCCAAAGGCCGATGTAGCTTCAGAAATAGCCCTTTCCATTTGTGAAGCCAGGTCTTTTTCCTTTTCTACAATACGCATTCCTTTACCACCGCCACCGGCTGAAGCTTTTATTAAGATCGGAAAACCGATCTCTTTGGCAATAGATTTTGCTTTTTCCACGTCCGATATTGCCTCATCGATCCCGGGAACCATCGGTATGTCATAGTTTTTGACCGCCTCTTTTGCTGCCAATTTACTACCCATCATTCTGATAGCTTTTGGTTCCGGCCCAATAAAGATCATTCCGCTTTTGGTGACAGCTTCAGAAAAATTTGCATTTTCACTTAAGAATCCATATCCGGGGTGAATGGCATCTACCTTCAGGCGTTTAGCCTCTTCAATGATCCTGGCGCTATTCAAATACGACTGGTTCGACGGCGCTTCCCCAATCCATACGGCTTCATCAGCATATTTAACATGAGGTGCATTCCGGTCTGCAGAAGAGTACACAGCAACTGTCTTTATACCCATTTTTTGGGCCGATTTCATCACCCGGATTGCTATTTCTCCTCGATTGGCAACAAGTATTTTTTTCATGCTTTAAAGAGATTTACTCAAAAGAGATCAGTAATTGCTTTTTATCTACCTTATCTCCCTTTTTTACCGTGATAGTTTTGATGACACCTTCCCGCGGAGAGGTAATGATATTCTCCATTTTCATGGCCTCCAGAATAAGTAGTGGAGAATCCTCAGTAACCTGCTCCCCTTCCTTCACATTGATATCGAGTATTAACCCGGGCATTGGAGCAAGAATATTACTTATATTCTTGGAAGATCCAAGAGAGAATCCCATTTCTGCGATCTGTAGATCCAATTCATTTTTTATTGCCACCTCATAGGTCTCATTCTTAACTTTAACCATGTATTTGCGATTGAGAAAGGACTTGGAGACCACTTCAGCAGGGAAGGGATGGCCTTCCTTTAAAACGTGGTATTGGGATGAAGAGGTTTGAAGGGCATCGAGTGAATTTAGGTCTTCCTCAGAAAAGGAAAACTCATAGGTCTCATTGACAGAGACTTTAAAACGTTGAGACATATGCTATCCGGAATTTGTATTTTGATATGAACGTAAGATATAGAAAAAAAGAATGGTCGTAAAATTTTTATACATTCCAACCATAGATCTAGACCTTTGTGATCATGACAAAAATAATTTTTTAACTATCTCAATTCTATGATTTGTATCATATTTTAATAAAGCTATGTATTATACCTATGTAGACTGAAATGAAAAGGGTCTATACCAAAGGATATGCATCCAAATCCTTATTTTTGAATAAAACAATGCAAGTATGTTGATCATAGGAATTGCTGGTGGAACGGGCTGTGGGAAAACCACGGTTGTGAATCAGATCATCAATGAAATTCCGGAGGAGGAAGTAGGCGTTCTTTCCCAGGACTCGTACTACAATGACCTGTCTCATTTATCATATGAAGAACGAACTAAGATCAACTTCGATCACCCACGCGCCATCGATTTTGACTTATTGGGCGAACATATAAGCATTCTTCGAAAGGGCGAACCCATAGACCAGCCAGTATACTCCTTCCCAAAACACAACCGTAGCAAAGACACCATAAGGACACACCCTAGAAAAGTAATGATCGTAGAAGGTATCCTGATCCTTACCCATCCCGCAATCCGGGAAATGTTTGACATAAAAATTTATGTTCATGCAGATTCTGACGAACGACTTATCCGCAGGCTTAAACGCGATATCAATGAACGGGGAAGGGATATTGAGGAAGTGCTTATGCGTTACCAATCTACTCTAAAACCAATGCATGATCAGTTTATAGAACCTACCAAGGAATACGCAGATATCATTATCCCTAATAATAAATACAATACAGTGGCAGTAGACATTGTTCGTACCATTATAACAGATAAACTTAGCTGATCACCATGGGACTGAAAGATCTTAGATCAAAAAAATGGTTTGGTATTGTGACCAATATTTATGTAGTGGTCCTAACGGCATTTGTAATTTGGATGGTATTTTTTGACACAAATTCGCTAATGATCCATTTGGAATTAAAAAAACAAATTAAAACCCTCGAAAAGCAACAGGAATTCCTCAGAAGTGAAATAGAAAAAGATAAAAAAACACTGGAAAAACTTTCAGATCCCAAAGAATTGGAAAAGTTTGCCCGGGAACACTACTATCTGAAAAAGAAAAATGAGGAGATCTATCTGATTGAATATGAGGATAGTTTAAAAAATAAACAGGATGACGATGAGCAGTAATTTTTACAACTTTCCAAGTGTATCCTCCAAAGCATGGAAGCAGCAGATCCAGGCAGGACTCAAAGGGGAAGATTACAATGAAAAATTGGTGTGGGAAGGTGCCGATCATATCAAAGTAAAACCTTTTTACAATTCGGAGGATCTTAATCAACAACCTCCGCATCATATAGTTACTCCTAAAAGTTGGAAGATTGGCCAAATATTTTATGTTCAGGATGCTAAAGCAGCCAATAAAAAGGCCTGCGATGCTCTGTTACGCGGAGCTGATAGCTTGTATTTTATCCTCCCTTCTCCTGAAACTAAAACAGAGGAACTATTACAGGGAATCGATCTATTGACGGTCCCAATACATCTGGAACTTCAATTTGCCTCTTCAGAATTCATCGAAAAAATCACCACGTATAAAATACCTGAAAACGCCTCCTTCTTTATCCACATGGATGTTTTGGGCAGCCTTGCCAGAACAGGCAATTGGCAACATTCCATGGAAAAAGATCTGGCTTACATGGTGCAAATGGCAAATGACTTACCCAATTTGCAAACGGTCACAATTGATGGAGCGCTATTCCAAAATGCGGGCGCGAATCGCGTTCAGCAATTGGCCTATACGATGGCTCAGGCAAATGAATATCTGAATCTCTTTAGCAGCCAACAGTTCCCGGTATCCATGCCTGAACCAGTTTTTAAAGTCGCTGTAGACTCAGATTATTTCTTTGAGATCGCCAAATTAAGGGCACTGCGTCTCCTTTGGGAAACATTGGCATCTGCTTACAATGCTCCCAAAACTTGTCATATTATCGCGCAGCCCAGTAAACGAAATAAGACACTGTACGAGTTCAATGCTAACTTATTGAGAACTACTACAGAATGCATGGCGGCAATAAATGGAGGAGCAGATACCATTTGTAACCTTCCGTACGATGCCATCTACCATAAGGAGAACGAATTTGGAGAACGAATTGCCCGCAATCAGTTATTGATCCTGCGTAATGAAAGCTATTTTGGCGTAGTTTCAAATCCCGCCGATGGTGCCTATTATTTAGAGACCCTGACAGATCAGTTAGCAGAAAAAGCCCTGCAACTCTTTAAGAATCTTGAAGCTTCTGGTGGCTTCCTGAAATCCCTTAAACAACACACAATTCAAAAGAAGATAAGAGAACAAGCGGAAAAAGATCAACTGCAATTTGAGCGTGGTGAACGGGTCCTAGTAGGTAGTAATGCATATTTGAATCCTAGTGAGACCATGAAAGAGAATATTGAAATATATCCATTCTTAAAGACCAAACAGGAAAAGACGCTCATTGAACCTATTCTGGAAAAAAGATTGGCAGAAACTGTTGAACTGAAAAGACTTAACAATGAGTAGAAAAAACGTACAAGACCTCCAATTACCTTCAAATGGCTCGTTAGAAAGACCTTTGTCCGGGAATGATTCTTTTCACTTCGCCGAAGGCATCGAAGTTCATAAACAGTATTCACAAGAAGAAACAGATGCTCTGGAGCATCTTGATTTTGCAGCAGGCTCACCCCCTTTCCTGCGAGGCCCATATGCCACCATGTACGTTCAAAGACCCTGGACCATTCGGCAATATGCCGGTTTTTCGACCGCAGAAGAAAGTAATGCCTTTTATAGAAGGAATCTTGAAGCCGGTCAAAAAGGCTTGTCGGTAGCCTTCGACCTTCCTACGCACAGAGGGTATGATAGCGACCATGAGCGGGTGGTAGGCGATGTCGGGAAAGCTGGTGTGGCCATAGATTCTGTAGAGGACATGAAGATCCTTTTTGACGGTATCCCCTTAGATAAAATGTCGGTTTCAATGACCATGAACGGTGCCGTACTCCCCATAATGGCCTTCTACATTGTTGCCGCAGAAGAACAAGGAGTTACCCCTGAATTGTTGGCAGGGACCATTCAAAATGATATTCTTAAGGAATTCATGGTAAGGAACACCTATATCTATCCTCCGGGTCCATCTATGCAGATCATCGCAGATATTTTTGAATATACAAGCAAATACATGCCTAAATTCAATAGTATAAGCATTTCCGGATACCATATGCAGGAAGCCGGTGCCACCGCAGATATTGAATTGGCATATACATTGGCAGACGGTTTAGAATACATCAGGACCGGATTAAAAGCGGGATTGGATATAGATACTTTTGCCCCCAGACTTTCATTTTTTTGGGCCATCGGTATGAATCACTTTATGGAGATCGCCAAGATGAGGGCAGGGCGCATTCTATGGGCTAAACTAATTCAGCAATTCGATCCTAAGAACCCAAAGTCGCTCGCCCTCAGAACACATTGCCAGACCAGTGGCTGGAGTCTTACCGAACAAGATCCCTTCAATAATGTGGCGCGGACAACCATTGAAGCTGCGGCCGCAGCCTTTGGAGGTACTCAAAGTCTTCATACCAATGCTTTGGATGAGGCTATTGCCCTACCAACCGACTTTTCAGCCAGGATCGCGAGGAATACACAGATATACCTGCAAAGCGAAACAAATATCACAAAAACCGTTGATCCCTGGGCAGGAAGCTACTATGTGGAATACTTAACGGATGCCCTGGCAAAAAAAGCCTGGAATCTAATAGAAGAAGTGGAGGAATTAGGTGGAATGACAAAAGCGATAGAGGAAGGGATCCCAAAAATGCGGATAGAGGAAGCGGCGGCCAAAAAGCAAGCCCGGATAGATAGCGGAAAGGATATAATTGTGGGGGTAAATCAATACCGCCTTGAAGAGGAAGAACTCATGCAGATCCTGGAAGTGGATAATGCCGAAGTTCGCAGACAGCAGGTAGAACGTCTTAAAAAAGTAAAAAAAGAAAGAGATAGCAAAGCAGTGACCAAAGCCCTGAAGGTCCTTACGTTAGCTGCTGAGAACAAAGGCAAAAAAGGTAAAGGTAAAGCTGAAAATAATTTGTTAGCTTTAGCCGTCGATGCTGCAAGGAAAAGAGCTACGCTGGGAGAGATCAGTGATGCTCTGGAAGTGGTCTTCAAGAGATATAACGCTAAAATTCAAACATTTTCAGGAGTGTATTCCAAGGAAATCAAAGACGACCAAAGTTTTAAAAAGGCTCGTGATCTTGCCGATGCTTTTGCTGAAATAGATGGCAGACGTCCAAGGATCATGATCGCTAAAATGGGACAGGATGGGCATGACAGAGGGGCCAAGGTGGTTGCAACCGGGTATGCAGATCTGGGTTTTGACGTAGATATAGGCCCATTGTTCCAAACTCCGGCCGAAGCAGCTAAGCAGGCAGTTGAGAATGACGTCCATATTCTGGGAGTTTCCTCCCTGGCGGCAGGTCATAAAACCCTGGTGCCCCAGGTGCTGCAGGAATTAAAAAAATATGGAAGGGAAGACATTATGGTGATCGTGGGTGGTGTTATCCCTAAGCAAGACTACCAGTTCTTGTTCGATTCTGGTGCCGTAGCTGTATACGGTCCGGGAACAAAGATCAGTGAAGCAGCCATACAGATCCTGGAAATACTCCTGGACACGGAAAAATAGTTCTCTTCCTCCTGTAAAGTAGTTTTTTATTTACGACAGTTTCTTAATTCTTAAGTTATTCACTTTGTGTTAACAAAATACATTTTTTGGCTAACCAAATAATCGTATTTTTATCCTCTAACTTACTATGATGATGGGCAAAATAATTGCTATTGCAAACCAAAAGGGAGGAGTGGGTAAAACTACTACCACCGTAAACCTGGCCGCCTCGCTGGGAGTTTTGGAGAAAAAAGTACTTTTAATAGACGCAGATCCCCAGGCAAATGCCACTTCCGGTCTTGGTATTGATGTTGATACGGTCGAATTAGGAACTTATCAGGTGCTGGAGCACACAAAATTGGCAAGGGAAACAATCATTAAAACTTCTTCTCCCAATGTTGACCTTATTCCTTCGCATATTGATCTGGTTGCCATAGAAATAGAACTTGTAGACAAGGATGACAGGGAATACATGATGAAACAGGCTATCAGGGAGCTCAAGGAGGAATATGACTATATTCTGATAGATTGTGCGCCTTCCCTTGGGTTATTAACACTGAATGCTTTGACCGCTGCTGATTCAGTGATCATTCCGATACAGTGCGAATACTTCGCACTGGAGGGTCTTGGAAAGCTATTGAATACAATTAAAAGTGTACAAAGGATCCATAACCCGGATCTGGATATAGAAGGTTTGTTGCTCACCATGTACGATTCGCGTTTACGCTTGTCTAACCAGGTTGTAGAAGAGGTTAAAAAACATTTTTCAGAAATGGTATTTGACACCATCATTCAGCGAAATGTTCGCCTCGGAGAAGCTCCCAGCTATGGGGAGAGCATTATAAAATATGATGCCAGCAGCAAAGGCGCTGCCAATTATCTCAATATGGCTAACGAACTTCTCAAGAAAAATAAGGAGAAAGTATAATGGCGAAAGCAACACGAAAACAAGCGCTGGGGCGCGGACTTTCTGCACTCTTGAAAGATCCGGAGAATGATATTAACTCCGTTGCAGATAAGAATGCAGATAAGGTAGTGGGGAATATTGTTGAACTGGAGTTAGATGCGATAGATGTTAATCCTTTTCAACCAAGGTCTAACTTTAACGATGAAGCACTTCAGGAATTAGCCTCATCCATTAGAGAACTTGGGGTTATCCAACCTATTACCGTTCGTAAACTCGATTTCAATAAATACCAGCTGGTCTCCGGAGAGCGGAGGTACAGAGCTTCCAGACTAGTAGGCCTGGAAACCATCCCTGCTTATATACGTATTGCCAACGATCAGGAATCCTTAGAAATGGCCCTGGTTGAAAATATTCAACGACAAGATCTCGACCCCATAGAAATTGCTCTTTCTTACCAGAGATTGATTGAAGAAATTGAGCTAACTCAGGAAAAATTAAGTGACAGGGTGGGTAAAAAAAGATCCACGATCACTAATTACCTGAGGCTATTGCGATTAGATCCTATCATTCAGACGGGCATAAGGGATGGTTTCATTAGCATGGGTCATGGCCGAACCCTGGTAAATATTGAACGTCGTGAGGATCAATTGGAGATCTATGAACAGATCATAGGCGATTCGCTTTCTGTGCGCCAAACAGAGGAATTGGTAAGAAAATACCATGATACCGGAAGCACTACCAAGAAATCCGGCACTAAATCTGCGGATAAATCAAGATACATTGTTCAAAGTGAACAAACCCTATCTGAATTCTTAGAAACCCGGGTAAATCTTAATACTTCAGACAACGAGAAAGGTAAAATTGCGATTTCATTCAAATCCGAGGAAGAGTTACAACGAATCATTAAATTGATCACAGGTGAATAAGCAATCTTTTTTTTTTGCTTTACTTCTATGTTGTGTTGGTTTTATAACTGCACAGGATAAAAAGTCATCGGCAGATTCTCTTCGCACAGATTTTAAAGAAAAAGGGATTGTCATTGACGGTACCATAGAAAAGCAAAAGGTAAATCCGCTTGCGCCCAGTAAAGCTGCCTTTTATTCCGCTATTCTACCTGGTTTAGGTCAAATCTATAACAAACGTTACTGGAAACTGCCAATAGTCTATGGAGCAATTGGCACCGGGGTGTATCTTTACGTCTATAATGATGATCTGTATGACAGCTTTCGAACTGCTTTTAAAAGGCGGAGGGCTGGCTTCATTGATGATGAGTACTATGATATAAATGACACCGGTATTGTACCCGGCAGTCCGGATGTTTCGGATGAAGCATTGCAAGATGCTCAGGAGCGGTATCAGCGAGACAGGGATCTGGCGCTGCTCATCACGATTGGACTATATGCCTTCAATATTATAGATGCCAATGTGGATGCCCATCTAAAGCAATTCAATGTAGACGATGACCTCAGTTTGGATATCAAACCCTATCTAGAGTATCATCCTATAACTTCTGATCCTAATTACGGCCTAGCCTTAACCATAAAATTTTAGTCGTTGAAAATAGCGTTGTTCGGGTATGGAAGAATGGGTAAAATGATCGAACAGATCAGCCAAAAAAGAGGCCATAGTATTGTGGCTCGTATCGATGTAGGCACTACAGAAATTGATTACGAACATATGGATGTGGCCATAGACTTTAGTATCCCTGAGTCCGCGGTTAATAATATAAAAGGATGTCTTATGGCAGGAGTTCCTGTTATATCGGGAACAACGGGTTGGTTAACTCAATATGAAGAAGTAACTCAACTTTGTAAGGAACAGGAAGGTGCTTTTTTATATGCTTCTAATTTTAGCCTTGGGGTCAATATCTTTTTTGAGCTTAACAAAGTATTGGCCAGGATGATGGCCAAAGTAAAAACCTATGAAGCATCAATTGATGAAACCCATCATATTCATAAATTAGATGCTCCCAGCGGTACAGCAATAACGCTGGCTGAAGGGATCATAAATGAAACCGGCTACACCAAATGGGCGCTAAACAATGAACAGAAAGATATACTGCCTATACATTCTCACCGAGAAGGAGAAATACCGGGAACCCATGAAGTTAACTATTCCGGTGCCGAAGATCAGATAAGCATTAAGCACATTGCACACGGCAGGGAAGGATTTGCCCTTGGCGCGGTAGTTGCGGCCGAGTGGATAGTGGGTAAAAAAGGGATCTTTAGTATGAAAGACGTGTTAAACCTGGGTTAAAAACGGTAACAAAATGATACCTTGCCGCGTCTAACGGAAAAAAATAAGCAGGAATGAACGCTACACAGTGGATTCTATTTATTCTACTAGTTCAGGTGATCCATTTTTTAGGAACCTGGAAACTTTATATAAAAGCAGGCAGGCAGGCATGGGAAGCAGCAGTGCCCGTTTACAATGCTATCGTACTTATGAAGATCATCAACAGGCCCGGCTGGTGGGTGATCCTCTTGTTTATTCCTATTATCAACCTGCTCATGTTCCCTGTGATATGGGTTGAGACGATCAGAAGTTTTGGACGAAACAGCCTAATAGATACCTGGCTGGTGATCCTTACCCTTGGATTCTACACGTATTACATAAATTATAGTTTAGATGTAGAACACGTAAAGGACCGAAGTTTACACCCCAAAAGTGGTATAGGTGAATGGGTAAGTTCCATTGTTTTTGCCATAGTGGCTGCCACTCTGGTGCATACTTATTTTATTCAACCATATGTTATCCCGACAGGATCTTTGGAACGGACCTTGCGGATAGGAGATCTCCTCTTTGTAAGCAAATTTCACTATGGTGCCAGAACTCCCATGACCACAATAGCGGCGCCCATGGTGCACGATACACTTCCTTTTGTTGGTATCCGATCCTATTTGAATAAACCTCAACTCCCTTATTTCAGACTACCGGGATTTACCAAAGTGGATAGAAACGACATAGTAGTCTTCAGTTGGCCTGCCGATACCGTACGAGCCTTTTTTAAAAAGGAAAAAGGAGTTGTTAAACCAATAGACAAAAAATCAAATTATGTTAAGCGTTGTGTAGGTCTGCCCGGAGATTCTTTAGAGATACGCGATGGCTACGTCTATATAAATGATGAGCAGCTGGTGCTTTCCGACAGGGCCAAACCTCAATACGACTATACCTTGTATGCTCAGAAAGGTGTCTCTTCCCGTTTGTTGATAGAAGCAGGCGTAACTGAATTCAACAGAACCTATGTTGCTCAGTCGTTAAGTCCACAGCAAACCAATGCCTTACGCACCTATGGTTATGGAGTTTATGATCAAAATAATCCTCCGGTGATCCTTACGGATAACAAAGGAATTGCAACCGACGTTATCCGGGCCTTACGTCTTTCCCTTAGAGAGATCACGGATAGACAACGGCAAGCAACATTAACGGATGAGATGGTCGAAAAATTACGCTCCGATCCTCAGATCGATTCAATCGTTAAAATACTGGAGCCGAAAGGGGTGCAAGGCTATAATATCTTTCCACAAAGTGAGGTATATCCCTGGAACAATGACAACTTTGGGCCTATTTATCTTCCTGAAAAAGGAAGTACGGTTTCTCTCAATCTAAAAGTGTTGCCGCTCTACAAGAAAATTATCCGTGATTATGAAGGGAACACAGTTGATGTCTCCGGAAATCAGGTCCTTATCAATGGACAGGTGGCAAACAGCTATACCTTTAAACAAGATTACTACTGGAT